>PWZC01000193.1 GCA_003567615.1 Gemmatimonadota bacterium
CGCCGGAGAGCTGGTGCGGGAGACGGCTCCGGTACCCGTCCGGCAGGCCCACCCGTTCCAGGAGGTCCAGGACCCGCCGCGCCCGTCCCCGTGCGTCGCCGGCCAGCCCGTGCACCCGGAGTACCTCCTCCAGGGCATCGCCGACGGTGAGGCGCGGATTGAGGGAGCCGAACGGATCCTGGAAGATGAGCTGGACCTCCCGCCGGAAGGCTCGGAGTTGGGAGGACCGCATGTCGCCCACATCACGACCCCGGAAGAGGACCCGCCCCCCATCCGGTTCCACCAGGCGCAGGAGACAACGGGCGACAGTGGACTTGCCGGCTCCCGACTCTCCCACCAGCGCCAGCGTCCGGCCCGGGTAGAGGGCCAGCGACACCCCGTCCACGGCCCGGACGGTCCCCCCCCCTCCGGAAGGCTGCACCACCTCCGGCTCCGGAGTCCTGAGGCCCCAGACCCGGCGGGATGCCAGCCATGACAGGCGGGATCCATCGAAGTGCTTCACCAGATCCCTCGCCTCGAGGATCGGCGTCAGGTGAGGCGGGGCTTCCCATCCATCCCCGGATCCGGCCCTGGCCCCCCCTTCGACCCGCCCGCCGGACTCCGATCCCGGGACCGCCGCCACCAGAGCCCGTGTCACCGGGTGGCGGGGAGCTCCGAACAGATCCTCCACCGGGCCTTCTTCCAGGACCTGCCCCCGGTCCATGACCAGGGCTCTCCGGCAACTCCGGGCAACCACCGCCAGGTCGTGGCTGATGAGGAGGAGCGCCATCTCCCTCGAGGCCAGGAGGGCCTCCAGAAGATCCAGGATCTGGGACTGGATGGTTACATCCAGCGCGGTGGTGGGCTCATCGGCCACCAGAAGGCGGGGATCCGGAGCCAGGGCCATGGCGATTCCCACCCGCTGGCGCATCCCGCCCGAAAACTGGTGGGGAAGGTCACGGGCCCGACGCTCCGGATCCGGAATCCCCACCTCGTCCAGCAGCTCCATCGCCCGAACCCACGCCTGGCGCCTGGACCGGACCCGATCTCCGGCTCGTACCGCCTCGGCCACCTGGCTGCCCACCGAGTGGACCGGGTTCAGCGACGTCATGGGTTCCTGGAAGACCATGGCGATCTGTCGCCCTCGGTAGCGGCGCAGTCGGCGGGGAGGCAGCCCCACCAGCTCCTGTCCCCGGAAACGGATGGAGCTATCCGGATCGACGTGAGCCATCCCAGGCGGAAGGAGCCCCACCAGTGAGAGCGCCGTCACGGTCTTTCCGCAGCCCGACGCCCCCACCAGCCCTACCGCCTCCCCCTCCTCCACGGTGAAGTCCACCCCGTCCACGGCCCGGACCGCATCGGCACCCTTCCCGAAAGCCACGCGCAGGCGCCGCACCTCCAGGAGCGTCATCTCCGCCTCCGGGGATCCAGGGCATCCCGGAATGCGTCGCCGGCCAGGTTGAAGGCCAGGACCACCGCGACGATGGCCATGCCGGGGACGGCGGCAAGCCACCAGGCTCCGAGCATGTGGGCCCGCCCTTCCGCCACCATCACGCCCCAGGACGGGGTGGGTGGCCGGACCCCGAGCCCCAGGAACGACAGGATCGCCTCCACCACGATGGCGTCGCCCACCCCAAGGGAGGCGGCCACCACCAGGGGGGCCAGTGAATTGGGAAGGACGTGGCGCACCAGCACCCTGGTCGGACCGAATCCCAGGACCCGCCCCGCCACAACGAATTCCCGCTCCCTCACACTCATGACCTCACCCCGCACGATCCTGGCGATGTGGGGCCACTGGGTCAGGCCCAGGATGACCATGATGAGAACGATGGAGGGCTGGAAGAGGGCCACGATGGCGATGAGGAGAACCAGCCGTGGAAAGGCGATCACCATGTCCACCAGTCGCATGAGCACGGCGTCGATCCACCCTCCCGCGTACCCGGCCAGGGCGCCCACCAGGGTTCCGAGGGTGACGGCGACCCCCACCGCCACCAGGCCGATGGCCAGGGAGATACGGGCACCGTAGAGGAGGCGTGAGAGTTGGTCCCGGCCGAATTGATCCGTCCCCAGCAGGTGGTCCCGGGAAGGCGGCAGGAGACGCCCGGTCACCAGATCGCCCTGCATGGCGGGATCGAAGGGGGCGAGGAGCGGCGTCAGGAGAGCCGCCAGATAGACGAGCCCGATGACCACCAGGGCCGCCACACCCGTGCGCATCTCCATGAACGCCTGGATGAAGGGATCCCGGCTCCTGGCCCCTGCCACGGGACCGCCTCCCGGTCCCAGCCGCCTCCGACCTCGCTCGGCCACCCACCAGCTCAACGCCAGCCCCAGGGCCAGCGTCAGGACGGCGAGCCGCTCATCCGGGGCCCCGGACGCAAGAAAGGGCCAGAGGCGGTCACGGCGGAGAAGCGCCACCGCCAGCAGTGCCACGGGAAGCGCCAGGAGCAGGGCGCCGAGGGCGATCCGTCCGTCACGGATGAGCGCCAGGGCCGGCACCAGGCGTACCCCGACACGTCCGAGACGAGTTCCGAGGCGGCGGAGCCCGACGCCAGACCTGCCCATCACCGGGGCCTCCCCGCCGGCCGGATCCGCGGATCCAGGAGTGCGTGGAGGACGTCGGCCACCAGATTTCCCACGATGACCAGAAGGGCGAAGAGGAAGGCCGCGGCCAACACCACGGGCGTGTCACGCTGGAAGATGGAGTCCACCATGAGCTTCCCCATCCCAGGCCACGCGAAGACGGTTTCGATGACCACCGTCCC
>PWZC01000151.1 GCA_003567615.1 Gemmatimonadota bacterium
TAACAGCTAATGCTAAAACAAGAGAAGAAACATAATCCTCAGGTGTCCAATCATCACCTTCTTAAAGATCTAATTTAAGTCTCCCCTAACTATTAGATTCTTTAATACCATAATGTCTCTTGTTATCAAGATACATGTTTTATCCACACACGTGGGGTGTACCTTTGTATCTAGGGTTCATGGTGGGTTGGGCAGCTCCTTTCCGTCCAGGGTAAAGTTGGCAATCACGGCAAAGTGTTCCTGCCACACAAAACCGCAAGATTCGCAGGTGACCGTGCGCTGGTATAAATCATGACCCAGCCTTACTGCCTCAATTTGATCACTGCCGCACTCAGGGCAGGCGTAGAATTCCTTGTCCAGGTACTCGTTGATCAGCCCCATGTCAGCACCTCAAAGGTTTCTGCCCCGTCCTCAAGAGCTTGCTTGAGGTCCTCACGCATCTTGATCAGCTGTTCCTTGACCCACTCAGGGTCGTCAATTTCCCCCAACTGCCTTTCACCACCCAGGACCTGGTCAATGGCGTTGTTTAACAATTTGGCATCCTCATCTGAAAACAGCCAGTCAAAACCGTTGAACTCGGTCCCGGTACATTCATCCAGAAGATGATAAATCTCCCAGCCTGAATAGGAACCAATACGGGTACTGATGGAACACACCTTGGCGGTGTCGATTTTGGGTATCTGGTCTGTGTTGCTTGAACTGAGGTGCACCTCCAGTTCCTTGTTTGTAAATGCTGGGTAGTAAATCCGCTGGTTTATGAGGATCTCCATGCTCATTAATCTTCTCCTTTCATACTTGGGTTGTCTTCGTTTTCGATCAATGCTGCATGCGTTACTAAAAGCTCCTTGGCATAAGCTTCTGTACTGGTCACCAGCACAAATAGTGCATTCAGGTCAGCATTGGCGTACTTGGCTTGATCGGGCCAGTCGCGGGTGTCCATATCCTCCATGGTGTGGATGATGTCATCCTTGATCATGCCCAGCACATCGATGGTTTTGTCCAGTAAAAGTTTCATTTCACGCTCCTAGCAATTGAATGGTTTTGGTTCGGGTGGCTGGGGTGTTACCCAGATAGTGCCTGATCTCGGCCACAGCATTGGCTTTGGCCTCATCTGACCCACCATAAAACCCCCAGCAAGAGTCCCACAAATTATTGTCTTGGTAGGTTTTGTATCCATATACCTGGCCGCTGAGGTAGTCGCTCAGCTGCTGGACCTCAGCAGCAAGCACCTGAGTGGCTGTATCAATGATCTTGGGGGTGACTGCCTGGGCCAGATGGCACTTTTTCAAATCATCCTCTGTGGCATATATCCAGCCGATCTGGCCTGAGTCCCAGGGGCAGCTGAAGGGCGTGGTTTTGAGAGTCAGACCACCGTGGTCGTATTTATAGACCGGCAGCAAAACAGGGATGGGACTGCCGTGATGATCTTTGAGGCTTTGTTCTGGCTGCCATATGATGTCTTTAGGATCAAGCGACTCATTGAACCAGTCCGTCACACAAAACCTGCCTAAGTTACAAAAATCCACTCTGGGGTTTGGGGCATGGGGGTCTAGATAAATTTCAACCGAAAAATCCTCTTGCGTATAGGTTTCAATGGGGTCAGTCATAGCGGTCTCCTAACCAATCCGACGTCAGATAGTGATCATCAAATGAGATAAAAAATGAACCAGTCAACAAACAGCAGTGCATTTAAAAAAATCATCCAGATGGGGTGTGGGCATTATCCAGGATGGCCTTGACAATTTTGTAGGCGGCTGTGCCGACATCTATATGCAGATTATGCTGACCTTTATGCGTGATCCATTCGGTGATAAAGGCACCGTCAAGATAATTGAAACGGTAGAGGATGGTTTGCGGGTCAATGAGCCTGTACTCCAGTGTAATTCTGGGCAGCTCTGAGAGCACGACTGGCTCTTCGTCTTCGCGCAGCTGCATGGCAATGTGATCAATGACGACCTGGTCGATCTTGTCAGCAATTTGCGCCATGTGCTCATCGGGAATATTTCTGAATAAATACCTGATGGTAGCTGTATGATCGCGGCACAGTTTGAGGACCTGCACTGCTGGAAGGATGCGGTTGTGGTCGATCATCAAGTCCTTGATCTTCGAATACACAAACCGGGGAAACTCATCGGTATGGATCGTTTTTTGCATGGCAACCATGATTGCTCCTGTTCACTATTTAAAAAGGGATATAGTCAAGCTCACGTTCTTCTTCAGTCATGTGTTGCAGATGAGATTTGACCAGGTCGTAGACCTCATCGTGGATGATCTTGTGTTGCTCCTCAAAAGTTGATGCATCAGCCTCCTTGCAGATCAGGTCAATGCGATACCCAAGGCGGGACAACAGTTCGCGGTAGGTTTGATCCCGGTTGGCTTGGGTAAACCGAAACTCATAATCGTCGATCATCTGGGTCAAGGCCTCAGTAACCGGGTCAAGGGTCAAACTCTTCTCATCAACTTTTGTCAAAATCTTGTAAAGAAATGTGTCAACCAAGGTCATCCTCCTCGTATGCTTCAATCACCACACGTGCTTTATGGCCGTGTTTTGAAAAATAATCATCTCGATAGGCTTTTGTTAACTTTTTCCAGGCATGCGACACCAGTTCTTTGCCGTCAGGCATTTTGGCGAAGGCGTTTCCGACACCGTTGGGGGTGTTTACTTGCTTATTGAAATCAGTCATTTTTTTCTAAAGGGGATAGTTATTGGCTCTCCCCTTTACAGTGAGGTGATGTGA
>PWZC01000133.1 GCA_003567615.1 Gemmatimonadota bacterium
CCCGCCGGACTCCGTCGGCGCGGGTAGCGGTCAGGCCCGTGGACGTCGGAGAGAGGGTCGTGGAGAGGTGTGGGCCGGCCATGAGGGGATCCGAGGCGAAGGAAGCGCAGGTGAGACGGGAGTATAATGCCTGACCCACGGAGTGTGTAGAAGCGGACCGGTCCATGGAATGGGCCGATGGGCACGAATACCGGGATCCTGGCACCGTCCGAGATGCATGGGAGGTCCGCCGAGCCGCTCCTCGGGGCCATCCGAGGGATGGTATGTACGGTCAGTGGTGGATCCGGGTTCCCGGAAGGTTCTCTGCTCGGGATCCGTTGGTGGCGGCTTGTACGGGTGGGGCAGTGGAATGACCGGCGCTTGCGGCTCGAGGCAGATACACTCGATAGGAGTTCCCGCGCTCCGGATGGGAATGCCCCTGGACGTAGCCCCACGCCTGCTCCACGATCCCGAACACACTGGGAAGCCCCGGAGCTCCAGCGCCATTCATCCTCAGGAGGTCGGGGACGGTCCCTACGCCCTCGTCCACCTCGGACCGGTCGGCATCCGGGGTGCGTCCCACGGAAATGACCACATAGTCGCCGGGGCCGGCAGGAACCGGGACGATGCCCTGGTCGTCGGGGCCCACCGTGACCACGGCAGTTCCCACACTCAAGGGGGTTCCCGGAGGAAGGGAATCCCCGGCACTGATGACCAGTGTAAGCACGACCTGCTCCAACTGATCCGGGTCCATGCGGACGGGTGTGGAATCGGGTGCCAAGCGGAAGTCCACCTCAACCTCGTCCCCAACCAGGCCGAGGATGATTCCATGCATGCTGCGGAGTTCGTCGTTCACATCCACCTGGCGGTGCCGGGGCCGCGTGGTGCGGGAAAAGGAGAGAAGTCGGCGTGTGAGCCCCATGGCACGACTCACGGATTCGTCAATCTCCCGGAGGGCTTCGCGGGCCTCCGGATCCTGGTCACCCGGCTCCAGAAGCAGTTGGACCTGGGAGCGGATGACGGAAAGAACATTGTTGAAATCATGGGCCACACCTCCGCTCAGCCGCCGCATGGCCTCAATGCCCGGCTCCGTCTCCTCTGCGGCGGACCCATTCGCCGTTCCAACCGGCCTTCCCTGGACGGTGAGGTCCCGCAACTGGAGAAGGGTTCCTTCCGGTGCGGCGTAGCGGACCACCTCGATCCGCCGATCCGTGCCGGCCTGACTGAAGCGAAACCTTCCCAGTGGAAGGGGCGGGCCCCCGTTGATTTTCGGAGGCAAGGGCTTGGGCCCCCCGGCCTCCTCCGACTCCACCGATCCGACGCCGGCCCGCTCCAGGAGCGACTCGCCGTCTGTGGTCAGGATCTCCCGGGCAAACCCGTTGGCGTAGGTCACTTCACCTGATTCGTCCAGGAGGATGAGGCCGGTGGGGAGGTCTTCCATGAGGGCCTGCATGGACGACTCCACGGCGTCACGTCCAGACGCCGAAGCGACCACGGGTGCCGGAGCGGCCATCGACGGCGGGGGACTCCAGGACGGAGCCTCACGGCGAGGCAGGGGAGGACTCGCTTCCACAGAAGGCGAAGACTGGGAGGAATGCACGTCGTCGGTCACTGACGAGACCCTTTCGGAGACCGGGACGGTGGGCGCCGAGCGCACCTCACCGCCTACAGTATCGTCCATTCCAGCAGGATCTTGACGTCAGCTTGACGCAGCCGAAGCTCGCGGGAGGTCCAGCAGGTCGCGAACGGCCCGGGCCAGTTCCACCACAGTGAACGGCTTGTAAACCGTGGCGATCGGCGCCCCGGGTACCTCGCGAACCGCCTCGTCGCCCCCCTGTCCGTAGCCGGACATGAAGAGAATGGGGAAGTCCGGATGCCGCTCGCGGATCCATGCGGCCAGTTCGTCGCCCCGGAGGCGGGGCATGGTGAGATCGGTGAGGAGGAGGTGGAAGGAATCCGGATCGGACGCCAGGATTTCCCGGGCGCGCCATCCGTCCACCACCTCCGTCACCTGATAGCCGAAGTCTTCCAGCATGATGCGGGTGATGCTCCGAACCAGATCGTGATCCTCAGCCAGAAGGATGCGCTCGGTGCCTCGGAACGCCTCCATCCGCTCGCTGGATACCGTCTGACCGGCCTCCTCCATTTCGTCGCACTCAGCTACGGCCCGGGGAAAGCGAAGGGCGAAGGTGGTTCCCTCATCCACCTCCGAAGCGACGCCGATCTCCCCCTCCGCTTGCTTTACGATCCCATACACCGTCGAGAGCCCCAGCCCACTTCCCCTTCCCTCGCCCTTCGTGGAAACGAAGGGTTCGAAGATCCGATCCCTGATCTCCGGGTCGATACCCGTTCCCGTGTCGGAGACGGTGATGAGCACGTTCTCCTTCCCGCCGCCTTCCACCCACCCCGGCAGGTTCTGGGCGCGAACCAGGATGCGGCCTCCCTGCGGCATGGCGTCCCGGGCATTCACCACGAGATTCGCCATGACCTGCTCCAGGCCGGTCCGGGTGATGGCCACCGGCCAGAGCTCCGGGTCCACCTCCACCACGAGTTCCACGTCCGCGTTGATCAATCGCTGAAGGAGTGACTCCATGGCCCGGAGTACCTCGGCCACATTCAGGGCACCGGTCTCTACCGAACGGCGGCGGGAGAAGGTCAGGAGTTGATCGACGAGAGCGCTGGCCCGGTTTCCGGCCTGGATGATCCCCTCCAGATCCCCCCGGATCGGACTATCCGACTCCAGATGGGCCAGGA
>PWZC01000347.1 GCA_003567615.1 Gemmatimonadota bacterium
CCCGCCGGACTCCGTCGGCGCGGGTAGCGGTCAGGCCCGTGGACGTCGGAGAGAGGGTCGTGGAGAGGTGTGGGCCGGCCATGAGGGGATCCGAGGCGAAGGAAGCGCAGGTGAGACGGGATTATAATGCCTGACCCACGGAGTGTGTAGAAGCGGACCGGTCCATGGAATAGGCCGATGGGCACGAATACCGGGATCCTGGGGCCGTCCGAGATGCATGGGAGGTCCGCCGAGCCGCTCCTCGGGGCCATCCGAGGGATGGTATGTACGATCAGTGGTGGATCCGGGTTCCCGGAAGGTTCTCTGCTCGGGATCCGTTGGTGGCGGCTTGTGCGGATGGGGCGGCGGAATGACCGGCGCTTGCGGCTCGAGGCAGATACACCCGATAGGAGTTCCCGCGCTTCGGATGGGAATGCCCCTGGACGTAGCCCCACGCCTGCTCCACGATCCCGAACACACTGGGAAGCCCCGGAGCTCCAGCGCCATTCGTCCTCAGGAGGTCGGGGACGGTCCCTACGCCCTCGTCCGCCTCGGACCGGTCGACATCCGGGGTGCGTCCCACGGAAATGACCACATAGTCGCCGGGGCCGGCAGGAACCGGGACGATGCCCTGGTCGTCGGGGCCCACCGTGACCACGGCAGTTCCCACACTCAGGGGGGTTCCGGGAGGAAGGGAATCCCCGGCACTGATGACCAGCGTAAGCACGACCTGCTCCAACTGATCCGGGTCCATGCGGACCGGTGTGGAATCGGGTGCCAGGCGGAAGTCCACCTCAACCTCGTCCCCAACCAGGCCGAGGATGATTCCATGCATGCTGCGGAGTTCGTCGTTCACATCCACCTGGCGGTGCCGAGGCCGCGTGGTACGGGAAAAGGAGAGAAGTCGGCGTGTGAGTCCCATGGCACGACTCACGGATTCGTCGATCTCCCGGAGAGCTTCGCGAGCCTCCAGATCCTGGTCACCCGGCTCCAGAAGGAGTTGGACCTGGGAGCGGATGACGGAGAGAACATTGTTGAAATCATGGGCCACACCTCCGCTCAGCCGCCGCATGGCCTCAATGCCCGGCTCCGTCTCCTCTGCGGCGGAACCGTTCGCCGTTCCAACCGGCCTTCCCTGGACGGTGAGGTCCCGCAACTGGAGAAGGGTTCCTTCCGGGGCGGCGTAGCGGACCACCTCGATCCGCCGATCCGTGCCGGCCTGACTGAAGCGAAACCTTCCCAGTGGAAGGGGCGGGCCCCCGTTGATTTCCGGAGGCAAGGGCTTGGCCCCCCCGGCGTCCTCCGACTCCACCGATCCGACGCCGGCCCGCTCCAGGAGCGACTCGCCGTCTGTGGTCAGGATCTCCCGGGCAAAGCCGTTGGCATAGGTCACTTCACCTGATTCGTCCAGGAGGATGAGGCCGGTGGGGAGATCTTCCATGAGGGCCTGCATGGACGACTCCACAGCGTCACGTCCAGACGCCGAAGCGACCACGGGTGCCGGAGCGGCCATTGACGGCGGGGGACTCCAGGACGGAGCCTCACGGCGAGGCAGGGGAGGACTCGCTTCCACAGAAGGCGAAGACTGGGAGGAATGCACGTCGTCGGTCACTGACGATACCCTTTCGGAGACCGGGACGGTGGGCGCCGAGCGCACCTCACCACCTCAAGTATCGACGGCGCCGCCGGGATCTTGACGTCAGGTTGCCGAGAAAGACGCGCGCGATCCATCCAGCAGGTCGCGAACGGCCCGGGCCAGTTCCGCCACGGTGAACGGCTTGTAAACCGTGGCAATCGGCGCCCCCGGTACCTCGCGAATCGTGTCGTCACCCCCCTGTCCGTAGCCGGACATGAAGAGAATGGGGAAGTCGGGTTGCCGCTCGCGGATCCATGCGGCCAGTTCGTCGCCCCGGAGGCGGGGCATGGTGAGATCGGTGAGGAGGAGGTGGAAGGAACCCGGATCGGACGCCAGGATTTCACGGGCGCGCCATCCGTCCACCACCTCCGTCACCTGGTAGCCGAAGTCTTCCAGCATGATGCGGGTGATGCTCCGAACCAGATCGTGATCCTCAGCCAGAAGGATGCGCTCGGTGCCTCGGAACGCCTCCATCCGCTCGCTGGATGCCGTCTGACCGGCCTCCTCCATCTCGTCGCACTCGGCTTCGGCCCGGGGAAAGCGAAGGGCGAAGGTGGTTCCCTCATCCACCTCCGACGCGACGCCGATCTCCCCCTCCGCCTGCTTTACGATCCCATACACGGTGGAGAGCCCCAGCCCGCTTCCCCTCCCCTCGCCCTTCGTGGAAACGAAGGGCTCGAAGATCCGATCCCTGATCTCCGGGTCGATCCCCGTTCCCGTGTCGGAGACGGTAATGAGCACGTTCTCCTTCCCGCCGCCTTCCACCCACCCCGGCAGGTTCTGGGCGCGAACCAGGATGCGGCCTCCCTGCGGCATGGCGTCCCGGGCGTTCACCACGAGATTCGCCATGACCTGCTCCAGGCCGGTCCGGGTGATGGCCACCGGCCAGAGTTCCGGGTCCACCTCGACCACGAGTTCCACGTCCGCGTTGATCAATCGCTGAAGGAGTGACTCCATGGCCCGGAGTACCGCGGCCACATTCAGGGCACCGGTCTCCACCGAACGGCGGCGGGAGAAGGTCAGGAGTTGATCGACGAGAGCGCTGGCCCGGTTTCCGGCCTGGATGATCCCCTCCAGATCCCCCCGGATCGGACTATCCGACTCCAGATGGGCCAGGA
>PWZC01000393.1 GCA_003567615.1 Gemmatimonadota bacterium
CCGTGGTGGTCCCCGACACGCCCTCTCTCCTGACCCTCCGGGTCCACCTCCTTCTTGCCGGCTCTTCGGCGTGGGGCGAGCTGACATGGGCGGCCGGCCAGGGAACCGTCCAGCCGGCGGAGTTCTCGATTTCGACTCCCCATATCCAGGGAGAGCGCGCCCTGGTCGAGGTGCGAGTGAACTTCTACCTGGAGCATCGATGGTGCGGCGAGGCGAGCCGGCATCTGGACGTCCGGCGCCACGCGGATGTGCCACCACTCACTGAAATTCCCCCTCCTCCCGGACCTCCATCGTGGCAGGCGGGGCTCACGCTGGAGCCGGGAGCCGTCCCTCCCGATCTCATCGTGCGGATCCAGCGGAGCAGCGCCCCGGGCCAGTACCTGTGGTCCTGCCTGAGTCCACACCTGCCCCTTCCCGCCCCCGCCGATCCGGCCGAGGCCCTCATGACGCTGGCCGGTGACGCCGCCACCTTCGTGCGTCAGCAGTTCGGTCCCCGGGCCAACCGGCCTCTGGGCCGCATGGATCTGGCCGATATCGAGGGGATCGGGGAGGAGATCTACCGGGCCACCCCAGACCACTTCAAGGACAGCTACTGGGCCGTCCAGCGGTGGGCGGCGACGGCGGGCCTCCCCTTCGAATCCATCCAGATCGTCACGGACGAACCCTTCATCCCCTGGGAACTCATGCGCCTGGACGACCCGGTGCGGGGCCCCGGGATCGAGGCCGAATTCCTGGCGCTGCGGCACAGCGTGGGACGGTGGCTGGCGGAGCACGTCGGCGGACCCCGTCAGCGCATTCCCGTGGGAGAGTTGGCGGTGGCGGCCTCGGACTACGAGGGCATTCAGGGCACCAATCCCCTTCCCTGGGCCGGCAAGGAGCGCCAGTTCCTGGAGAAGACCCACCGGGCGACCCCCGTGGCGCTCCTCGGAGAGGTGGTTCTGGACTTCCTGGAAAATGGGACGGCCCAGCTCGTCCACTTCGCCTGCCACGGCCGTATGTCCCTCCAGAACCCCAACGCCTCCGAGTTGGTGATGGAGGACGCTCCCAATCATGTGCGCCCAACCCACGTCGCCCGGGGACGGGTTCGGGACCAGGGACTGGGGCGGAACCACCCCCTGGTCTTCCTGAACGCCTGCGAGGTGGGCGGAGCGGCCGAGGCCCTCTCCCTGGTGGCGGGATTCCCTGCCGCCTTCCTCAAAGCCGGCGCCTCGGCCCTCGTGTCGCCGCTGTGGGTGGTGAATGACGAACGGGCCTTCGAGATCGCCCGGGGCTTCTACGATGCCGCCCTGGCCCCGGTAGGACCCAGGAGATCCCTGGGACAGCTCCTCCGCGACGTTCGGGCCCAGTGGCGGGAGGAGGGGCACCTGACCTATCTGGCCTACGTGCTGTACGGGGACCCGTTGGCCTGGTTGGATCCCGTGTCCGGTCCCGACCTCCCGAACCCGGCCTCCACTCTCCAACCCCCACCGCGAGCTTCGACCGAGCCATGAACGAGGAGCACTTCCAACTGCTGGGCGATTTCACACCCATCCAGCTCCACGAGAGCGGTATCGCCCTGGTGGCACCCGGGCTCTTCGGACAGGGGGCGGTTCACCCCCGGCGGCCGGACGCGGGGGGGCGGTCGGCCCTGGGCGAGCAGGACGCGCTGGCTCGTGCCATTGACGAAAGTGGTGCCGAGGACCGTTTCACCCTCGTACTGGAGGCCCCGACCCCGGAGGTGGACGCAGGAGCCGGTGGGCGGAGCGGGGACCAGGTGGCCGACGACGAGATGCTCATGCAGGTTCCGCTGGGGCAGGACGAGGCGGCCTTCGTCCTGTATGTGGACGAGGCCGGAACGGTCAGCTACCACTTCGGTTCGTCCGGTGAAGCGGCCGAGCCGCTCCCCTCGTCCCGCTCGTGGGGAGTGGCGTCGCTGGCCACCTTCCGGGTTCCCTTCCGCCGGGCCCGGGAGGCGGGGGAGGAGGGGGGGCGGGGTCTCTTTTCCCGCATCACCTCCAAGATCATCAAGGTGATCGTGGTGAAGATGATCCCCGACGCGGCCGGGGGGCTGGCCGCCGGCGGGGTCCGCCGCTGGGAAGAGAGGTTCCGGTCCCACCTCGGGCTTCACGGTGGAGGCTGGCATGAGCTCCTGGCCCCAACCCCCACGGCCCCCGGTGACCTGAAGCGCCTGGATGGACGGCGGGCCCTTCTCCTGATCCACGGCACCACCAGCAGCACCGCCGGGGCCTTTGCCCGCCTCACCGACCAGGAGCCCCTCCTGGATCGACTCGGACGCCGCTACGGGGACCGGATCCTGGGGTTCAATCACCACACCATGAGCCGCTCGGTGGCAGAGAACGTGCAGCAGTTCCTGGACACCTTCGACGGCGCACCCGGACGCTACACCTTCGACATCCTTTGCCACAGCCGGGGAGGCCTCCTGGCGCGCGCTCTGGCGGCTTTCGGTGGCGGAGGTACGCTCACCGGGCATCTGTGCCGGCCACCCGAGGGCGTGGAGCTGGCGGTGGACCGGATCGCCTTCGTGGCCACCCCCAATGCCGGGACCGTCATGGCCCGCCCCGACGGCATCCCGGGATTGGTGGAGCGACTGACCAACGTGGTGAACCGGCTCCCCGACTCGGCGCCGGTCATCGCCGCCGGAGCGCTCCTGTCGCTGGCGGCGGCCACGGTGGAGACCGCCCTCCCCCGCCTGCCCGGTCTGGGTGATCAGGTGCCCGAAAGTGACCTGCAGA
>PWZC01000351.1 GCA_003567615.1 Gemmatimonadota bacterium
AGCCCGGCCAGGAGCGCCTTCTGGTGGCCCTGGTTCCGGGACAGCTTGATCCCGTGAACCGCCTCGTGAGTCCTGGCCAGCCCTTCGATCAGACTCCAGGTTCGATCTCGACTCCCATCGTCCACAAAATAGATGCCGCTGGAGCGGTCGATCTTCCCCTGATGACACAGGTGATCCAGCAACTCCAGCAGACGCCGGGAGGTCTCCGGAAGCACCTCCTCTTCGTTGTAGCAGGGGACCACGATGCTCAGTTGCATGGACCATTTCCCGTTAGGGTGTCCCACAGCGATAGAGGATCACCTCGTATAAGCGGAAGTCGAAGCGGCGTCCCTGGAACGAATTCACCTCCTCGCACTCGCGCGAAAGCCAGCGGCGTGCTGCGTCCCCGGCGTCTCCCACCAGCCCATGCCGTCGTCTCGATGCGATGGCCCAGAACGACCCCTCTGCTGCCAGGATTCCCGCCAGGTAGTCGGGGTTGGGTCGAAACTCCCGCGAGCGCAGGTCCGGTGCGTAGTACCGCTGAACGATAATGGGCCAGGCGAGCACCAGATCCCCATCGGTTTCGGCGCGCGCCTGCTCCAGCGCCGGACGATAGTCGAATTTCGTGCCATGGGTGAGCTGCGAGACGGCGCCAGGAGAGATTCCGGCCAGGAGAATGACCACAAGCGCTGCCGCCGCCCATCCCCTTCGGGTGGGAAGAAGAGCTGTCAACCGGGCAATTCCCACTCCCAGGGTCACGAAGATCAGGGGAAGCATGGCCGTGGCATAATACGGATACGAATTCGTGACCAGGGCTGCCACAAAAAGGATCACCAGGGTACCAATGATCCCTCCCAAAGCCATAAGGCTCCAGACCAGATCCGAGGTGCGGGACGAATGCCGCAGGAGCCCGAAAGATGCCACGAGCGCCGCCACCAGGAGCAGGGGTGAGATCCACTCGATGACCCCGGGGATCAGATTGAGTACGGCGGTGATCCCTCGGCCTTCAAGATTCCGAACGGCCGTTTCCCGACCGATGGAGACCAGGATCCCAAACGCAATGGAAAGGAACACCGCGAATGGCACAGCCACTCCGCCGATGAGCCGCCATGGCGAAACACCGTTAAGTCGACGTAATGCCCATGCGGCCACCACCACCAGTGCCGACCCTGCAAAGGCGGGGAAGACGAAGGTGGGGTGGGTGGAGGCGCCCAGGATGAGGCAGGTCACGGCGCTCACATGCCATTTCCACCCGTTGCTGTCCCGTGCCGCACGGAGAAAACAGTAGAAGAATCCCGCCGCCAGGAGATACACCAGTGAGTAGTATCGGGCGGTGGACGACACGTACACATGCCACGGTGCCGCAGCCACCAGGATGCCCGCCATGAGCCCCGCCGTGCGTCCGGCCAGGCGAGTGGCAATCCACCAGGTCAGAAGAACTCCGGCCAGCCCGAATACCATGGGCAGAATCCGAAGGCCGATCTCGGTGTGGGGAACCACGCCCAGAAGCGCATGCTGGAGGAGGTAATAGACCGGCCGGGCCTCGATACCCGGCTCCAGTGTGGTTGAAAAAAGGTGGGTGGATTCGACCAGTGTGTAGAGCTCGTCCTGATCGAAGATGTGCCCCATGACTCCCGGAACGCGGAACGCGGCCGCCACGGCGAGGAGGGCAAGGGCCACGGCCCATCCCCAGAGCGGCTCGATGCCGTGGGGGAACTCGCCAGGGTGTCCGTGCTTCATGTTCATCCGGACGGCGCGTTCTCGTGTCACCAGCGCCGGACCGGGATACCGGACGTCCTACCGGGCGAGACGTATTGACCGCCGTTGCGCCCAACGGCCACCGGTTGTCTTGTCGCCTGTCGACGGGACCGGGACTCCTCGTCATCGAGACGCGCAAGGGCAATCCCCAGGGCCAGGGGAAGCCAGACCATGGGCCAGTAGGCGTTGGACAGGAAACTCCCCGGCACCGCCACGCCGATGATGGTAGCGAGAATCGTAGAGGCCATGAGACTGGTCTCCCGATCCGTACGCCATCGCGAGCGCCGGCGGGAGATCTTCCACATTCGCCACCCCACGTGGCCGAAGAGACCAATGAAGGCCAGAAATCCAGGAATCCCCAACTCCGCTCCCACCTGAACCCACATGGAGTGGGCCGCCGAGAACTTGGCGCCGAAGCCGCGCCGGATCTGTTCGGCGATTTCAGGGCTTCGTCCCTCGGCCACGGCGAAGTTGAAGAGACCCACACCCGTCAACGGGTTCTCGAACATGTAGCCCATGCCCCGGGTCCAGATCCCTCGACGACCCCCGACGACGCTACCCTCAACGCCGTAACCGTCATCCATCTCGGTGATGGTGCTCATCCGGTCCCAGTAATCGGCGTCGGCGGTGACGGCCAGACCCACAGCCAGCAGCCCCACGGCGGCGACCTTGGCTACGGTGCGGATGCCCCGGAAGAAGAGGAAGATGAAGAGGAGCACGGCGGCCAGCCCCAGAAAGCCACCCCGGGACTGGGTCTGCACCACGGCCAACAGGGCCATGAGTGCCCCCAGGCCGGCCAGGAGCCGGATGGACCACCGCTTGGACGAAATTGCAAATAAGACCAAGGTCGGTAGCGTCGCCACCAGGAACATGGCCGAGTCGTTGGGATCGTAGCCTCCGGCGCCAAAGCCGCGAATGGGGATCCGCCCCTGGATTGGACCCATGACGGCGAAGATCCCCGTCCCGACGGCGGTCACCCCCAGGAGTCGGCGAACGTCGGCCACATGACGAACGGACGCCACCACCAGCAGGAAGACCAGGACCGCCACCCCGAAGGCTTCCGCCACACCTCGGCCTGATTGACCTGGCCAGAGGGCGAAGGGGACCCCGACGACGGCCCACGCCAGCACAAAGACGCCGAGCTTGACCCCAAGGGGTATCGGTCGCCCCAGTCGGCGCAGGGGATCGCCCTTCGACAGCCACAGCGCTGTCCCGGCCACGACGAGGAGGAGTCCGGGGCGCACGGCACTGAGGCCCGGAATGAACACGTGGAGTCTCGCCGATGAAACCAGGATCAGGGCGCCGGCGATGACCAGCAGAAGATCCCAACCGGGCAGGCCCCCGGACTGGCCCGACAACGGCGCGTGGCCCGGGCCCATGAAGCTCTTGGAAGGATTCGGTTGCATCGGCGAGGCGTCGTCCTTTCAATTCGGCGGGTGGGGCAGGTGCCCCCTGGGTGTAATTCGGATTCTGACCCGATCATCGTACCGTGGTTGCCAGAAGCATGCCACCCTTATCCACCGTCCTCACTGGCGGGCGAGGGAGACATGGTCCCACCCTGGTAGAGCGTCACATATGCGGTGGCCATGGCCTCGGGCGAAAAGGCTTCCCGGGCCCGTTCGCGGGCATTTCGGCCCAACTCACTGCCTAGTGTGGGGTCAGCGAGAAGCCGGGAGAGTCCCGAAGCCAGGGCAGCGGCGTCGCCTGCCGGTACGAGGAGGCCATCGGTCTCGTGCCGTACCGCCTCCGGGATCCCCCCGACCCCGGAGGCCAGGATCGCCGAGCCGCTGGCCATGGCCTCGAGGAGCGCCAGCGGGAGGCCCTCGGACAGGGAGGGCATGGCGAAGACGTCCGCGGCGTCCAGCAGATCCGCCACGTCGGCCCGGTGCCCCAGGAGCCGAACCCGGTCTTCGAGCCCCAGCGTTGAGATCAGGGACTCGATAGACGCCTTGCTGCCGCCCTCCCGTCCAGCAATGGCCAGCGTCGCCCCCCGATCCCTGCCGGAGCGAATCAGCTCGGCGAGGGCCTGGATCAGGTATGCGTGCCCCTTGACCGGGTAAAGGCTACCAATGCAGACCACCAGCAGGGCTTCGTCGGGTAGGCCCATCTCAGCCCGTACCCGACTCCCGTCCCCCTGGGTCAGGCGGCGCCCGTTGGGAACCACCCGCACCGCATCCCCTGGAAGGTCAAGCAGATCTTCCATGCGGCGCGCCGTGTCCTGTGAGATCCCCACCGTGGCGTGGGCCTGCCGCATGGCCCAGCGGAGTGCGGTCCTCCGCCTCCGGGCGTCGGCAAAGTACGTGCTCCCGTGCATGGTGATCACGTGGGGCAGCCGAAGGAGGCGGGCAGCCAGCGCGCCATAGACGGCCATGGTGAACTCGTGGCTGTGGATCACATCCACACGCCGCGCCCGCAGCCGTCGCGTCAGACTCAGGGCGCCCATGGGGTCTACCGCCGCCCGAAGGTGGAAGGTCTCCGGCTGGAAGCCCCGGGCTCTGAACTCGTGCGCCAGCCAGCCCTCTCCATGGCGAGGCCCGACGGGAATGACCCCATGCCCCAGGGACCGAAGCTCCTCCGCCAGCACCAGGAGCATGGTTTCCGCGCCCCCCGGACCGTCGGACTCGAGCATGAGTGCCACATTCATCGTCGCATCTCCGAGACCCATTGCCCCATTTCCCGGAGGCCTGGACGGGGGTCCGACGGGCGGAGTACCTCCCATCTGTCTCGCGGCCTCCACGGTAGAAGCACCGATCCAGCAGCCTTCCACCTTCCTCCGGAGCCAGGTGGAAGCTCTTCGGCGGAGTAGCTGGTGCGCAGCCGGATCAGCAGGTGGTCCAGATCGCCCAGTAGCCATCGGCTCCGGGTCCCCACTCGATAGTCCGTCACAGGTTCGACCTCTTCTCCCATGGCCGCCTCCACGAGGAGAGCGGGGAAATCGACGCCAGCGTCAATGGCCAGTTGCAGCGATCCCCAGAAGCGCCCGTTCACCTCCATCAGGAAGGGTCGTCCGGTGTGCCGGCACCGTTTGAACTCCACCATGGCCACGCCGGACCACCCGAAGGACTCGAGAAGGCGGGTCGATGCATGGAGGAGCTCCGGATCGGGCCGGACGGCCTCCCGGTAGACGCTCACCCCTCCGGTGGGAGGCTTCTCCCGGATCCTGCGGTGAGCGAAAAAGGCGAGCCGCCGACCTTCCCACAGGAGCAGGAAGATTCCCTCACCTCTCCCTTCAACCCGTTCCTGGAGCAATACGGGGAATGCCGACTGGGGAAGGGACTCGAGAGTCCCGCGAAGCATGTCCGGGTCCTCGGCGTACGTTACGGAAAATCGGGCCAGGCCGGGATCGCTCGGTGTTTCACTGGAAACCACGGAGCGACTCGGTTTCACCACCAGGGGAAAGGGGGGGAGCGCTCCCGCCGTGGGGAGGTCCTGAGCCCTGTCCAGCCGGAGACTCTGTGGCGTGGTCAGGCCTGCCGCCCTGGCCGGGTCCAGAAGGCTCTCCTTGTTCGACACGGCGGCATGAACGGCGGCAGAGGGGGCGGGGATGACGGCGGTTCCCATTCGATCCCGCAGCGGAAGGAGCGCCATGAGGGCGGCATCGGTCACCGGCAGGAGGATCCCCGGTTCCCGGGTTCGGCAGAGTTCTGCCACGGCTTCGGCGTAGGCGGAGGGATCGTTCAACACTGGCGGGATCCGGTGGTCTGTGCCGGCAAAGCGTGAAGCGCCGGCCAGCGACGCCCCGGTCTCCGAGCAGACCTCCACCTCGAAGCCCCTTCGTCCGAGAGATCGAACCACCGCCAGTGCGGAGCGTTGTTCCCCATCGGTGACCAGGACCCGGGCTTTCACGAGGCTCCCACCCCGGAGAGACGCATGGCGAGTCCCCTCCAACTGAGGCCCGCCGGAATGTTCAGGCGAGGCAGGTTCAAGGGGTTCCGGCCCAGCGCGCCGGCGCTGAGGAATCCTCCGGAGACGCGAAGTCCCCAGGGGTATCCTGCCGTCCGGGCCGCCGTGGTCACATCGTCATTGGTCGCACCGTATGGAAAGGAGATTCCACAGTTGGTCCCCAGGCCCCGCGCCTCCAGCCAACGGAGTGGCTGCTCGAGCTCCCGGGTCAGGTCGGCTGGAGAGAGAGCGACCAGATTCCGGTGGGACCAGCCGTGGGAGCCGATCCGGACCAGGGACTCCCGGATGAACATTGGGGTCAGGTCTTCGCCGCAGACAGGGAGGAAGCTTGAATCCGGAGCCTGGTGGTCCAACGTCCATCGGGTTGCCGCCCACTCCAGCACCTTGGTACGATCTCCCTCCAGGTCGGTGAGGCATCGATCCCGAAGGGAGTCGTCGAGGCTGCCGTCGCGGGAGGTGGACGAAGCCAGGACATCCCACCAGAAGGGTTCTCCCACCGGGTGCCCCGGGTTCAGGAAGACCGTAGAAGGAATGCCCCGGGGAAGGAGGATGTCGCGGATGGCGGCAATCGCCCCGCCATACGCGTCGTCAAAGGTCAGCGCCACCAGCGGGCGAGGGTCGGGCAGGGGCGTCGGATCCATCAGTCGTTCCAATGACACGAGTGTGGCGGAGGCCTCGAGCACATCCAGGTGCCGCCGGAAGCGGTGGATCGGCACATGAAGAGACCGGTCCCCCCAGGGCGGGGTGTCATGGGGAAGGACGTTGTGGTAGGCGAGGATCAGACGCTTTCCGGCCTGACGCCGCCGAAGAAGGGCCGCAGCGCCCGTGTCCACGGTGAATCGCTCCAGGCCGGAGCGGATCAGATCTCGGCCGGTGGGCCGGGGACCCCGGTCAGCCCTCGAACGGGACCGATTCATGAAGGATGCTGTGTCAAGATCGAGGGGTGGGTGAGGTCCACGAGGGTATCCAGCGTGAGGTCGATTCGAGCGTACACTTCCGCGAAGAACTTCGGGGAGTGGCCATAGGGATCGGGAATATCGCGCTGGGACGGGATCCCCGGGTCCAGATCGCCCAGATGTAGCACGAATGCGTCGGGAAAGGCCTTCCTGGCATCGCGGGCCTGCTTTCTCGTCATCACCAGGACCAGGTCCTGGCCGACCACCAGCGCAGGGGTCGCCAGTTGGGACCGGTGGGGCGCAAGATCGATTCCCCGCTCGCCTGCGGCCTGGACGGCGGCCTCCGGGCTCCTTCGGTCGGGTCCGAAGAACCCGGCGGAGGCGATATCCATGCCCAGATCGACTCCGGGGACCTTGGCGGACAGCTTCTTCCTGAGGCGGTATTCCGCGTAGGGGCTCCGGCAGATGTTGCCGTAGCACAGGATCAGGGTCCTTTCCACCGGTAGCCGGAGTCGAAGGGCGCTGGCCGCGCGGCGACGTCGCCACGGATGGAGAAGCCCCTCGATCCTGTGGAGAAGTGAACGGGCAACTCGGCGCCCCGGGCGGCTGACGGTGGCCAGGGCCTCGATCCAGGCCGGACGGGTCGCTCCATTTGAATCGGCCCCTGTCATGTCAGGACGCTCCTCTCTACCGTGTGTGCCTCCCCGACGTGTGCGCCGCGGAAGCGGGCTCGGTCCAAAAGCTGCAAGCTGCCTTCAGGGCCAGAGTCGGAATGACCCCATTTTCCAGGGCCGAGCCCATGATCGTCCGAGAATCTACCACATCGTTCCTGTTCCCCCCCTCTTCCTTCGCCCAGGGCCATCCTACATGAAGGTGGCGCACATCATGGCGCCCGGTCCAGTGGGGGGGGCGGAGCAGGTCGTTACTGATCTCGTCCAGCTATTGACCGCTCACGACTGCTCGGTCGACCTCGTCACGATTCTCGACGAACATGCCCGCCATCACCCGTTCCTGGAGCTGGAACGAGACGGGCTCACGGTTCACCCCCTTCGAGTTCCGTCCCGGGGCTACCTGACAGAGCGCCGCCGGCTGCGGACACTCCTGGCCCAGATCGCCCCGGAGGTGGTTCACACCCACGGATACCGGGCCGACGTGTTATCGGGATCCGTCGCCCGAAAGCTTAGAATCCCCACCACCGCCACCGCCCACGGCTTTACCGGGGGGGGCGTGAAGAACCGTCTGTACGAGTACCTTCAGCGAAGGGCGTTGCGCCGATGCACCGCTGTCGTTGCAGTCTCAGTCCCCATGGCCCGTGACCTGGAGGCCTGGGGAATTCCTGCCGCGTCCATCCGGGTCATCCCCAATGCCAGAACCGCGCCAGTCGACGCACTGCCTGCTCATGAGGCCCGACGACGGTTCGACGTCGGGCCGGAACCCTTTCATGTGGGATGGGTCGGACGGTTGAGTCAGGAAAAGGGTCCGGATGTCATGCTGGACGCGGTGGCTCTTCTCAAGGCTTCCGGGGCGATTCCGAACCTGCGCGTGAGCGTGGTGGGCGATGGCTCGGAACTCGCCTTACTCCGGAGCCAGTGCGAAGCGGGGCCTGTGGCCGATACTATCCGGTGGTGGGGTCGAGTGCCCAATGCAGCCAGCCTCTTCTCGGCATTCGACGTCATGGTTCTCAGTTCGCGCACGGAAGGGACGCCCATCGTCGCCCTCGAGTCGATGCTCGCCGGTATTCCACTGGTGGCGACGCGCGTGGGCGGCGTCCCCGATCTGGTTCGTGAGGAGGAGGGCTGGCTGGTGCCCCCGGAAGACCCCGAGGCCCTGGCCCGAGAGGTTCAGATGGTGCATGACCAGCCGAAGGAAGCCCGGGCGAGAGCCACTCGGGCACTGGAACGGGTCCGGGTGTCCGCGGACCCGGAGGAGTGGGCTCACCGTTACCTCGAACTCTACCGCGAGATCAGCACGTGTCGATGATCGGGACTGCCTTCCTTGTGATCGGCCTCCTTCTCGCCGGCTATGCCACGGTGGGATACCCGGCGCTGTTGTGGCTCGAGGCTCGGGTCTTCGGGCGCCGGTGGTCGTGGAAGGCGGACCCGCATCATGGCCTCCCCAGCGTTTCCGTGACCGTTCCCGCCCACAACGAGGTGCATCAGATCGAGGAACTCCTCCAGTGCCTGACGGCCCTGGAGTATCCCCGGGATCGGCTCCAGATCCTCATTGTGTCCGACGGATCGACCGACGGCACGGACGAAATAGTGGAGGGGTGGGCCGGTCGTGGCGTGGAGCTTCTCCGCGTGGACGAGCGGGGGGGGAAGGGGGCCGCCGAGAACGCTGCGCGCGATCATCTGACCGGTGCCGTTGTGGTGAACACCGATGCCTCGATCCGCATCCGACCCGACGCCTTGAAGCTTCTGGTGGCGCCCTTCGCGGACCCTGAGGTCGGTGTCGTTTCCGGGCGAGACGTGAGCGTGCCGGTGGGGGGCAGCGTGGCGAACGTGGGCGAAGGTGGCTACGTCGGTTTCGAGATGTGGGTCCGGGACCTGGAGACGAAGACGGGGGGGATCGTCGGGGCTTCGGGATCCTTGTACGCCACCCGGCGAGAGCTCCATCAGGTCTTTGTGCCTCCCAACCTGAGCCGCGATTTCGCTTCGGTGCTCATTGCCCGGGAGCGGGGTTTCCGCGCCGTGTCGGCGCCGAACGCCATCTGTGTCGTTCCGCGGACCGGATCCCTTCCGGCCGAGTATCGGCGGAAGGTGCGGACCATCGCTCGAGGGATGACCACCCTGGCCACCTGGAGGCACCTCCTCCACCCGCTCAAATACCCGGCCTTCGCGTGGCGCCTCCTGAGTCACAAGGTGCTCCGGTGGGGTACGCCCCTGTACCTGATTCTGGTCGCCCTGGGCGTGGCCATCCTGGCTCTGGACCACGGGTGGGCCCGATGGGCGCTGGGAGGCCTGTTTCTCCTGGTGGGGATGGCATCGGTGGGGTGGGCCGTTTCACTGGGACGAGCCGGTCTCCCCCGGATTCTCGCCGTCCCGGCTTTCTTCGCCATGAGCAACGTGGCCATCGTGCGAGCCGCTCTTCGGGCCGGGTTCGGCGGGTCGGAACGGTTGTGGGAGCCCACCCGTCGCGTGGAGGCTATCCGGTGACGAAGGAGGGCGCCGAGTTGGTGCGGGAAGGGAAGGACCGGCATTTTCCATGGGGGCCCCTGATACGGGTGCTCCTCACCGCCCTTGTCCTGGGCGGACTCTTCTACCTGGCGGACTTCTCGGAGTGGACCCTCACCCTGGATGCCCGTCTGGTGCTGGGGCTTCTCCTGAGTTGCGGGGTTCTGGTTCTCACGCTGTATCTGAGCGCCGTGCGCTGGAAGGTCGTCCTCACGTCCGACCCGGTTTCCACCGCGTACCTTTCCCGCCTCTACTTCATCGGGTGGTTCTTCAGCCAGTTCCTTCCCTCGTCCATCGGGGGCGATGCGGCGCGGGTCGTAGGTCTGTCCCGAAGTGGGCTGGGGGTGAGCCGAAGCGCCTCCAGCATTCTCCTGGAGAGGGCCATGGGGCTCGCGGCACTTCTGGGATTTCTCGGTATCGGTGCCGTGGCCTTTCCGTCACTGGCCTGGGAAACGGCGGCTCGGTCGTCCCTGGGGGTCGACGGCCCCTGGATCTGGCTCGGCGCGGCGAGTGCCGGGCTCCTTTTCGTCGGACTGCTGGTTTTCGGCTCACGCAACCGGCGGGTCAGATCACTGCTGCACCAGTTCGTCGGCCTCTGGACGGAGTTCGCTTCGTCCCGGAGCGCAATGGGGCGAGCCGCCGGCCTGTCCGTTCTCGTGCAAGGGGGATACATCGCGGCGTGGATTCTTCTTGCTTGGGCCATGCGGGTGGAGTTCCCGCTCCTCGTTCACCTGTTCTTCGTCCCGGCGGTGAGCCTCGCCGCCCTTCTTCCCGTGACGGTGTCGGGGCTCGGGATCCGCGAAGGATTCACGGTCCTCGTCCTGGCTCCGTTTGGCGTACCCATGGCCGATGCCGTTGCCTACGGCGTGTCGTTCTACGTGATCAGCCTGATGGTAGGGGGGATTGGCGGGATCCTCTTCCTGCGGAGTGGCCTGACCATGACCGTTCTGCGCTCGCATGCGGCGACAACGCCGTCTACGGAGGACAGGGCAGGCGAGTGACGCGGGGTCAGGCGGTGTGGTCCCATTCCCTCCCCCCGCGCGGATCTGTCATTTGGAACGAAGAGGAGGTGGGAGAACCGGCTACCGCTTGATCGAGCGCTTGAACCTTCCCATCCCCTTCAACACCGGCCGGGGCAGGCTCGCCAGAATCCAGAGGCCCAGGTCTCGAGTGTCCAACCGGTGCCCTTCGGAGCGAAGGTCCTGCAGGGCGCCCTTAGCGGCTTCCTGCTGAAGATCCGTGAGTTCGACCCAGGCCCGGCGACGGTGGAGCAGGGCACGCCCCGTCCGATACGCATTCTCTTCGTCCGGAGACAGGGGATGGCGTCGCTCTGCTGCCAACCGGAGGCATTCCAGGGCCGCCCCGATGAGCTTGACGGAGTTCGATGGGTGGGTGAGGGCATCGGAGGAGCCGGTCCGGTACCGAACGAGGGGTGTGGTGACAATGGAAGCCCGGGAGACGTCAGCCATTCTTAGAAAGTAGTCGTTGTCCTCGGCCAAGGGGAACCGAGGATCAAAAGGACCCACTGCTTTGGCCACGTCCTTGCGGATCAAAGCAGTCGATGGGTAGATGAAATTCCCGTGCAGGAGCAGGGAGAAGATGTCACCCGAGTAGATGGCGTGCTCTCTACCGGCCACGGTAATCTCTTCCCTTTCGAGACGTGTGGCGAGCCACTCCTCGAGAGAGTGTCCGAGGTCTCGGAAGAGTGGAATCGAATCCTGCAAGCCTCTATGTCCAGGCCGAGGGTTTCCCGACTCGTCCACGGCTTCCAGATTCGTCGCTGACCAGCCGAGTTCTGGAGATCGATTGAGCGCCGCCATCTGGATTTCCAGCTTGGCCGGGTGCCAGCGGTCGTCCACGTCCAGGAAAGCAACGAAATCTCCTGTGGCTTCGCGAAGCCCTCTGCTCCGCGCAATCGAGACCCCGGCATTGGCCTGACTCACACTCCTGACTGGACCCGACAGCGCAGCCACAACGGCTTGGGTGTCATCTTCAGATCCGTCATCGACAATCAGGATTTCGGAAGCGGGCAGCGTTTGTCCAAGGATAGAGGCTACTGCTCCCTCGATGTCACCGGCCCGGTTGTAGGTGGGGATGATGACGGATATTCGGGGGTGGAACATGCAGGATTACCGACGGAAGCGCGAAAAGGGAAATCCGACTGGATCACGGCCAACGCGCGTCTTCAAAGAG
Source organism: Gemmatimonadota bacterium (assembly GCA_003567615.1). Lineage (GTDB taxonomy): Bacteria > Gemmatimonadota > Gemmatimonadetes > Longimicrobiales > Gaopeijiaceae > PWLA01. Next base: position 11,903 of record PWZC01000351.1, read on the forward strand.
CCCCACGCCCGAAGAGGACGACCGGAATGGTCTGAGCCATGATCTGGACGTCCCGGATCGGAGACTCCTCTTCCACGTACGTCAGGTCAAGCGCGACCTTCCGCCGCACATCGTCCAGCGACTGGTCATAGCTCTGCTTGACCTGCGCCAACCCGGTGATCCCGGGAAGGACCCGTTGCCGGGATTCGTACCCGTTGATCTCCTTGCGGAGTTCCTGGAAGATTCCGGGCTGTTCGGGTCGCGGGCCTACGAGGTTCATGTCGCCCCTGATG
>PWZC01000073.1 GCA_003567615.1 Gemmatimonadota bacterium
CCACCGACGCCACGGTGGACGGCACCGTGACGAACCAGGTCGGTGCGCCCCTCCCGGCGGCGGCCGTCCAGGTCCGGAACCTCTCCACCGGCTTCAGTGCCCGGGTGGCGGCCGATGCCAATGGGAACTTCGTCATCCGCCAGCTTCCTCTGGGCGGGCCTTACGAGATCGTGGCTTCGGCGCTGGGCTACACGCCGGAGCGCCGCACCGGGTTCGAACTGAACCTCGGTGACCGGGTCTCTTTCGACTTCCGCCTCGGTGAGGGGCTCGATGAGCTTGCCGAGATCCTGGTGGAGGCTGAAGACGTGCAGGCGCGGATCGAGCGCTTCGGTGCGTCCCGGGCCCTCTCCCAGGGCGAGATCGCCCGCCTTCCCACCCCGGACCGCAACTTCACGAATCTGGCGGCGCTCTCGCCCCAGATGGGCCCGGCCCTCTCCATTGGAGGGAGTCGGCGGATGTCCACGAATGTGACCATTGACGGGGCCAACGCCCGCCGCTCCCTCACCGGAGGAGACATCGCCGGGGGACCCTTCACCGTCTCCATGGAGGCGATCCGGGAATTCGAGGTGTCCACCAACAACTATGACGTGACGCAGGGGCGGCAGGGGGGCGGTGGGATCAACGCCGTGACCCGGGCGGGCTCCAACGTCTTCACGGGCTCTGCCTTCACCTACCACCGGAACAACTCCCTGCGGGCGAGCCAGGACTTCCAGGGCCGGGATCTGGCAGACTTCACCACAACCCAGTGGGGCTTTTCCCTGGGCGGGCCCCTGATTCGGGACCGACTCCACTTTTTCACGGCCTTCGACCGGCAGGACCAGACCATCCCCCGCTTCATCAACGATCTGAGCACGCCGGTCCAGGAGCGGCAGCTCCGGATCAGTCGGGAGAACTTCGACCGGGTCGTGCGGATCGTGGAGGAGCAGTACGGGATGCCTTCCATGCGCCACGCCGGCGAGTTCACCCGGAATACCGGGGCCAACGCCGTCTTTGCCCGCCTGGACTACCAGATCAGCCCCGACCACACCCTGACCTTCCGGAACAACTACACGGACTGGACCAACCCCATCGCCGGGAGCGGGGACCAGGCCCTCAGCCTCATGGAGTCCATCTGGAATTTCACCTCCCGGGAGAACAGTTCGCTCCTGTCACTCCGCTCGTCTCTGGGGACCAACTTCACCAACGAGCTCAAGCTCCAGTACCAGTACAGCTCCCGGGAATTCGAGCTCCCGGTGGGGAAAATCCCCCGGGCCTTCGTCCGCGTGGACTCGACCCTGGATGACGGAACGCCGGTGACCACCAACGTGCAGTTCGGCGGCCACCGCTGGGCTCCGGAGGTGAATGAGGAGCAGTATATCCAGATTGCCAACACCTCGTGGTGGTACCGGGGTGACTACTCCTTCGTGTTCGGGTTCGACGTCATGCCCATGTACATGAAGAACTGGATCTCCAACGAGCAGGGTGGACTCTTCCGCTTCGACAGCCTGGACGACCTGGAACAGCGCCTCCCCTCATCGTACTTCCGGCAGCACGTGCTGAATCCGGATCCGTTCCAGCGGTACTGGGTTCTGGATTCGGGGATCTTCGGCCAGGTGGAGTTCCAGCCGCGGAGGGATCTCCGGGCCCAGGTGGGGCTGCGCTATGATGTGACGAGCTTCCTGACCCGGCCGGACTTCAACCCGCTGGTGGAGCAGGAGCTGGGCTTCCGTACCGATGTGGCGCCCACCGATTACACGGGCCTCCAACCCCGGGCTCAGCTCACCTGGGACGTGGGTGGTCGCACCCGGGACATCATCCGGGTCGGGGGCGGGGCCTTCAAGTCCCACCCACCCTACTTCATTCACATGAACAACACCCTGAACACCGGCCTCCAGGTGGGGACGCTGAACCTGGACCGGCGACGGGGTGATCAGATCCCGACGCCGGACTTCGAGGCGTTCCGGCGAGACATCTCCAACAACCCGGGGATTCCCGCCGGGACCCCACGGGAGAACCTGCCGCCACCCTTCATCCACGGGATCCGGGACGACTACCGGCTCCCCACCACATGGAAGGCCAACGCGTCGTACAATCGGCTGTGGGACAACGGGCTCCGGACCGGTGTGAATCTCCTCTACTCGCGCACCGTCAACAATTACCACTACTTCGACGCCAACCTCCGCGCCGAGCCCTTCTTCACCACCGACCCGGACAACCGGCCCGTGTGGGTGCCCGTCGAGAGCATCGATCCGGCGAACGGACGCACCAGCATGATCTTCTCGCGGCGCTCGGACCGGATCGATCACGCCATGGTCTTCAACAATGAGGGGAGTCTCCGGCAACTCGGCGCCGTTCTGGAGGCCGAGTGGCAGCTCACCGATACCGGCGCGGCTGTCAGCGGGTCCTATACCTGGAACCGTACCGAGGACACCACGAGCTTCAACTGCTGCCAGTGGACCACCGCCCTTCACAACCCCATCACCCGGGATCCGCGGCAGCTTGAGTGGGGCCCGGCGGACAACGACTTCAACCACAAGGCGGTCCTCTCGGGCATTGCGCCGCTCCCGGCGGGTTTCACCCTGACCACCACCTACATCGGTCAGTCCGGGCGCCCCTTCTCCCTCCTGGTCAGCGGGGACATCGACGGGACGGGGAGCTCGAACAACGACCTGGCCTTCATCTTCGATCCTGACGATCCGGCCACGCCCGCCCACCTGGCGGAGGGAATGCGGAATGCCATCGACCGGGCCC
>PWZC01000055.1 GCA_003567615.1 Gemmatimonadota bacterium
CCCCCGTCCAGGATCTCCCGGACCATGGGGTGTCCCTTGAACTGCTGCAGGAGGGCGTGCACGTCCAGTCGGGCATCCCGGTAATCCAGCCCCACCACCAGTCCCAGCGAGACCAGGTCGTCGCCCATGGGATAGATCCAGCTCCCACCGAAGGCATCGTTGGGAAGAGGCCAACCCAGGGTGTGGATGACCCGGTCCAGCGGCTTCTTCACCTCCCACAGCTCCTTGACCCCCAGGGCGTAGATCTGGGGATTGGGAGACGTGACCCCCTGCCACTGGAGCCAGCTCTGGGTCAGGGGACCACGCCCCCCCTCCGCCAGGACGGTGACCCGGGCGGTGAGGTCCATGGCCGGCGTATGGCCTGAGCCCGGGTTCCCGTCCCGGTCCAGGCCGGCCGGCACGGTCCGGACCCCCCGGACCCCTGTCCCCTCCACCAGGAGAGACGCCACCGGAAACCCGGGGAAGACGTTGACCCCCATCTCCTCGGCCCGGGCTCCCATCCACCGCACCACCTCACAGATGGAGGCGACGCGGTTGCCGTGGTTCTTCATGGAGGGCGGGGTGGGAAGTCGCACCGCCGATCCCTCCCGCATGAAGTAGACCGACTCGCCCTCCACCGCACCCTTGAAGGGCATCTCCGAGTCGGGCACGTCGGGGAAGAGCTCCCGGAAGGGCTCCGGATTCAGGACGGATCCGGAGAGGCAGTGCTCCCCCAGCTCGGCGGATTTCTCCAGGACCCCGATCTCCAGATCGCCGAGTTCGTCATCTTCCCGGATCAGGCGTGCCAGCTCGATGGCGCCGGCCAGCCCCGCGGGGCCACCTCCGACGAAGAGCACGTCCATGGGGACGGCCTCTTCGTCGGGGGCCTCGGACAGGATGACCCGATCACGAGGAAGGGGGGGCTGGGCCCGGAGGGGGTGGATGGTACCGCTCAGACGTCGGGGCTCGGCCATGCCATGCTTCTCCATCGGGTGGGATCAGATCGACGGCGAAGTGCCGTCGGATCGGTGGAGTGGGATCCGGAGTTCCCCCGGAGTCCCCCCCAGGTTCCGGGTCCCTGCAGTTCGTGGCGGGGAACCACCGGGCGCCGCGGCGGTATCGCCCGACACCTGTGTTTCCCGACATCACCGCAGTTCCGTACACAGTTCCGGACAGGTGGCGTCGTGCGACTCACCGCTGGGCTCCCCCGGAGCCCTTCAAGGTTAGCAAAAGAAGATTTTCCCGTCACCCCGCGCCACATGGCGTAAGGAGCCCAGCACATGGCCGATCACCGTCCCCGCACCCTCGGCGCCCTTCGGGCTTCCGGATATCGCTCCCGTACCGTTCGGGAGGAGGTACGGAGCAACGTGATCCGCCTGCTCCGCTCCGGTGAACCCCTCTTCACGGGAATCCAGGGCTACGAGGACACGGTGATCCCTCAGCTCGTGAACGCCCTCCTGGCCCGGCAGGACTTCATCCTGCTGGGGCTCCGCGGACAGGCCAAGAGCCGGATCCTGAGGCAGCTCAACCGGTTCCTCGACGACGAGATCCCGGCGCTGGAGGGAACGGAAGTCAATGACGATCCGCTGAAGCCCATCTCCCGGGAGGGACGACTCCTGGTGGAGGCGGCGGGCGATGAGGCACCGGTGGTCTGGCTCCCCCGGGAAGCCAGGTATGTGGAGAAGCTGGCCACCCCCGACGTTACGGTGGCCGACATCCTGGGCGATGTGGATCCCATCAAGGCGGCCCGGGGAGGGCACCTCCTCTCCGACGAGCTCACCATCCACTACGGGCTGCTCCCCCGGGCGAACCGGGGCATCTTCGCCCTGAACGAACTGCCCGACCTCTCGGGGAAGATCCAGGTCGGCCTCTTCAACATCCTTCAGGAAGGGGATATCCAGATCAAGGGATACCCCATCCGCTTCGCCCTGGACATTCTCCTGGTCTTCACCGCCAACCCGGAGGACTACACGGCCCGGGGGAAGATCATCACCCCCCTCAAGGACCGGATCGGAGCCGAGATCCGCACCCATTACCCGGAGGATGTGGAAACCGGGATGGAGATCACCGCCCAGGAGGCGTGGGTGGACCGGGGTGAACTGGCCGTGGAGGTTCCGGACTTCGTGTCCGAAGTTGTGGAGCGGGTGGCCTTCCTGGCCCGGAAGGACAAGCGCATCGATCAGCGCTCCGGAGTGAGCCAGCGCCTCCCCATCACCCTCCTGGACAGCGCGGTCTCCAACGCCGAACGGCGGGCGCTGCGGTTGGAAGAGGCGCAGGCGGTGCCGCGGGTGGGCGACGTCTTCGCCTCCCTTCCCACCATCACCGGCAAGATGGAGCTGGAGTACGAGGGCGAGATCCAGGGCGCCGAGAAGATCGCCCGGGAGCTCATCGCCGGAGCCGCCCGGGAGGTCTTCCTGATCCGGGCCGGAGGCGCCGATGTGGAGCCCATCGTGGAGTATTTCGAGGATGGTGGGGCGCTGCAGGTGTCGGCCGAGGCCGGAGCCGACGCGTGCGTGAAGGGGTTCCAGCAGGTTCCCGGACTCCTCCGGCTTGTGGAGGATGCCGGGCTGGCTGGGGCCGGGGCGTCTGCGGGAGCCCGGGCCGCGGCCTGCGAGCTGATCCTGGAAGCACTGGTGGCCGAGCGGCGCCTCTCCCGGAGCCAGGCCGGGCGATACGGGAAGGCCCGGGCCGCCGGTGGCGGGGCCGGGCCCTCGGGGTTCCAGGGATTCGACCTGGGCTGAGGG
>PWZC01000422.1 GCA_003567615.1 Gemmatimonadota bacterium
ACCCGCTCAGGTTGGACCTGGAGCCCTTCCAGTCGACTGCGATCGATGGACACGGGCACCGGACCGGACTCACGGACATCGTCCAGATTCAGCACCTGCAGCCGAATGGAGTCCAGCTCCGTCACGCGGCTCCGGGGACCGGAAACGCGGAGCTCTCGCTCCCGGACCGTGGGTTCGCTCCGAAGAGCCAGCCCATCGGGAAGCTCACCCTCCAGGCGAAGGGCCGGGGGCAGGTCCAGGCGCACGATGGGTTCCAGGGACAGGGCCACCGAAGATGGCTGGATCTCCTCAACCACCACGTTGGGACGGTCCTGGACCCGCACCCACTCGGGGCGAATGACCACCGTCGTGTCCTCGGAGACCACCTGGTTCAGCGGAATCAGGATGGTGGGCCGATCCACCGCCATTCGGAGCAACTCGCGGGAAGGACCACCGAAGCGCACCATCACCTCCGCCGGCGACGGATTCCCCAGGAGGGCCCACTCAGGGTCCGCCAGCGTCCCCCGGACCGGCACGTTGGGGACGGTCTGCCGGCTGGGGGCTTCGACGCGGACGGAAATCCAGAGCAGAAGGGCGATGCCGAACGCCGAGAGCTTGAGGGTCCAGTTGCGGGTGAGGAACGCCGGAAGGCCGCGCACAGGCTCAAACCTCCTGGTCCAGGAGGCGCTGGATGAAGTCGATGTACTCGGGTCGATCCCACTCGGTGGCTCCGGCGACGCGCCGGTAGATCACGCCGTCGCGACCGATGAGGTACGACTCGGGCACGCCCGTGGTGCGGTAGCTCCGCATGATGCGTCCATCCGGGTCCCAGACGATGGGAAAGGTGAGGCTCAAGGAGTCTCCGAAGGCCCATGGGTCTCCCGCCGGCTGCCCCATCGGACCCGCTGCCCCCCGCTGGCGACCGTCCACGCTCACGGCCACGATCTCGAAGTCCTGCCCCTGGAACACGTCATAGAGGCGCTGCATGGACGGCATCTCGTACCGGCAGGGCGGACACCACGTCGCCCAGACGTTGAGGAGGATCACCTGATCCCGGTACGTGGCCAGCGTCACCGGTTCCCCATCCACCGTCACCGCCTCGAAGGGCGGCGCCGACGTCCCGACCCCGGGACTCTGGAAGCGGTCTCGCCACGTCCAGGCCGTCACGATGAGTCCAAGCGCCACGATGGCGGTGATGACGTAGGGCAGATTGGAAGGCTTCTTCGACATGGATCTTCCGTGAAATTCGAATCAATTCGGGTCAGGGTCCCGGAACAGGCCCCGGCGTCCAACTTCCAACCGGACCAGACTTCCCTGGGGCACCTCCTGACCGGCTTCAGGATGCTGACCCAGGACCTCTCCCTGATTGAAGCCGAAGCGGAATCGGGGCTGGATCTCTCCCACCATCAGGCCCAGCGAGTCCAGAATGGCCAGAGCCTGCTCCTCCTGCATCCCCACCAGGACCGGCACCTCCACCAGGGGTGGGCCCAGGCTGACCCGAAGGACCACGTCCGTGGGCACGACCACCTCTTCGCCCGCCGCCGGGATCGTCTCCACCACGCGACCGGCCTCCAGATCGGCCTCCACCGAGTCGACCTGGACCTGGAAGCCCGTCGTCTCCAGGACGGTGATGGCACGGCTCGCCACGAGGCGGCTCACGTCGGGGACCGGACGGCGTTCCGGACCCAGGCTCACCGAGAACTCCACCTCACCCCCCGGAAGTCCCAGTTGGCCGGGCAGGGGGCTCTGACCCACGACCCTTCCCTCCGTCACCTGAGGGTGCTGGATGCTGTCCACACGGCCCACCTCGAGTCCCGCGCCGATGAGGGCTTGTCGGGCCTCGGCCATGGCCATCCCCCGCAGATCCGGCACCCGGAAGAACTCTGCGGCATCCCGCTCGCCGGCGGGAAACACCACCTGGGTGGCCCAGAGATATCCGCCTCCCGATCCCAGCAGGCCCACCACCAGTGCCAGAAGGACGAGCTGTCCGAAACGGGAGGTGAGCCCCACACCGGAGCCTCCCCCCTCGGAAGAGCCACCCGTCCCCGAACCGCGGCCACCCCTCTTCCCAGGGGGTGGCGGACCGCCGCCGCGTCGGCGACGTATGGAGCTTCCCAGCTTCATCCGATCACGCGTCGACCCGGCCTCTCCCGGGCGGGTCGTCCACTGCAGGGTTCGTGGTTGCTCGGCTTCCAGCCGTCAGCGTCGACGGAGCCGTGCGGCGAAGGAGCCATCGGTACCCAACGCTCCGGGAAACACCTTCAGGACGTCGTCCCGGACGAAATCGGCGGGAACGCCGGCTCCCACCTCCACCATGAAGTCGTCATGTCGGCGGAGGAACGACTCAACCTGCGCATCATTCTCTTCGGGCTCCATGGTACAGGTGGAGTACACCAGCAGACCCCCGGGCTTTACCACCGACGCTGCGCCATCCATCAGTCTCTCCTGTACCCGCGACAGGACGGAAATATCCGCTTCGGAAAGACGCCAACGGCCGTCCGGATGCCGGGCCAGCGTTCCCGTTCCGGAACAGGGCGCGTCCAGGAGAACCAGATCGGCCGGAGCGAAGGGCGGAGCCTCGGCCGACGACTGAACCAGAGGAAGGGAGAGACCCAATCGTCCGGCGCTTTCCGCCACCAGGGCCAGACGCCGGGCAGAGAGGTCCGCTCCCGTCACCCGTGCCCCCGCCGCCACCAGTGCCAGCGCCTTGCCGCCGGGCGCGGCGCAGAGATCCAGGACCC
>PWZC01000148.1 GCA_003567615.1 Gemmatimonadota bacterium
AGCCCCCTTCACCTACTACTCCCCCTTCACCACTTCCCGAAGTACGGCGGTGGCGTAGCACCCGGGGTCGAGGCGGAAGCGGAGCTCGACGTAGGGGCCGTGGGCGTCCGTTCCCGACGAGACCGCCGCCTCTCCGAGCCCGAACCGGAGCGGCCGCCGGAGCCCCATGCGGCGGTTGCCGCGCCTACGGGCGAATTCCCCGGCCCGGACCCCGGCCCACGCCAGGATCCCTTCCTCCAGCCGCTGGACCTCGCCTGAGGGGCGGCGCATTCGGGGGCCGAAGAGGGGGCCTGTGGGGGAGAGCCGGCCGCCGCTCACCCCTTCGTTGTGATGGGCCGGATGGGCAATCTCCACCAGGGCGCCGTCGGCGTGGCGGAGAGCCAGATCACCGGGGTGAAGGTGGTCGATCTCCTCGATGCGGACAGAGAGCAGTGCGTTGAAGAGCCAGGACTGGTAGGCGGACCGGTAGAGGTCCAGCATCCGCCGACCGACCGCGCGCACCGCCTCCTCAGACCGCTTCCCCTCCGCCCGGAGTCGGTTCACCAGCCGCGGCTCCCGGAAGGCAGGGGGCCACAGCTCGGCGGCCTCTCCGTACCGACCGGCGTCGAATGCGGCCCTGGCTCGGTGGATGAGGGGGGTGTCCTGGTCCTGCGGGTCCCCGGCCAGGGTCCGGAGCGCCCCCTCCCAGTCGCTGCGGAGGAGCGCGCGACCCACCACGGCGCTGTCACCCCGGCTTCCGAAGCGCTGTGGGCCGAAATAGTTGGGGACACCGCGGATCTCAAGGGACGGAAGGACCTTCATGATTCGGCGAAGGTGAGCCGGATCCACCCCCCGGAGACGGAGCTCGAAGCGGTTCCCGAGGAGGGCGCCCACATGAAGCTTTCGGGGATGGCGACCCATCTCCAGGATGCGGACGCCAGGGAGGGTCACCCTGCGGATGCGGTCTTCAGAGACCCCCTCCACACTCAGCCACTGGGTGGTCACCGCCCGGGCGTCCTTCCGGCCGGCGACGCCAAACGCCCTTCGATCCACGCCCAGCTCGCGGGCCAGCGCGCTGACGAGCTGGTGGGTGGGGATTCCCCGCTTCTCCACCTGGAAGAGGATGTGCTCACCCCGGCCTTCGGGGCGTTCCCGCGGGATCTCATGGACCCGGAAGTCCTCCTGACGCTCCCGGATCCGGGCCGGGACACCGGCCACATCGGAGGTGAGCCAGGGCCACGGCTCCCGGCCCCCCACCAGAGCCGGGGGCTCAGGCGAGAATGTGGGAACGTCCCCTTCCGGATCCACGCCGCCTACCGTCCGTCACCGGGCCGCCGGGACGGGGTGGGGAAGGGCGGCTGGATCACCTCCACCCCGCCGTGGAGCTCCAGCAGCCGGAGCGCCTCCTCCACGCCCCGCTCGAGCTGGGGATCCCGGCCCTCGGCCACATCCCGGGCCGTGACCCGGATCTCGATGTCCGGGGGAACGCCCTCGTTCTCGGCGATCCAGCTTCCACCCGGCTCGAAGACGGCGTTGCAGGGAGCGTTCACGAATCCCCCGTCCACCATGGGGTAATGGGAGCAGGATCGGACCAGTCCACCCCAGGTGCGCTGACCGATGAGAGGCCCGATCTCGAGGTGCCGGAAGACCCACGGGAAGAAGTCGCCCCCGGACCCGGCGTACTCGTTGATGAGGAGTACCTTGGGTCCCAGGATCCCCGCCGGGAGGCGGTGGGGCCGGCCCTCCACCGACTCGTTGGTGATGCCCGCCCGCAGGTTGCGGTTCATGAGGTCCACCATGTAGTCGTCCAGGAGCCCGCCCCCGTTGAAGCGCTCGTCGATGACGGCGGCGGGCCGGTCCTGCTGGGAGAAGTAGTACCGGTCGAAGGAGACCAGACCCGGGTTCCCCGTGTTGGGGACCCAGATGTAGGCGAGACGCCCGCCGGAGAGTTCGTCGACCCGCCGCCGGTTGTCCTCGACCCAGGCCCGCTGCCGGAGAGCGATCTCGTTGGCGATGGGCACCACGGTCTCGGTCCAGGCTTCCTCCATGGAGGGGGTGCTGGACACCTGAATCCGAATCTGCCGCCCAACCGTGCCTTCAAAGGCGCGGAAGGGATCCTGGTCGGCGGTGAGCTCCACCCCCTCCACCGCCAGCAGGTAGTCTCCCTCCCGGACCCTCATCCCCGGCTGGTCCAGGGGCGCATTGAGGCCGGGGTTCCACTGCTCGGTGGTGAAGATGCGGGCAATACGCCAGCGACCGTCGGCCGCCTCCAGGTCGGCTCCCAGGAGACCGACCGGTGTCGATTCCACCTGGGGAAGGTCGCCGCCGCCGAAGAACGAGTGCCCTACCGAGAGCTCGGCATTCACCTTTCCGATGACGTAGTTCAGGTCGGCGCGGTGCCGGACATGATCCACCAGGGGTGCATACCGCTGATACACGGCGTCCCAGTCAGCGCCGTGGAGGTTCGGGTCGTAGAAGAAGTCCCGCTGCATCCGCCAGGACTCGTCGAAGATCTGCCGCCACTCCACCGCTGGATCGATCTGGGCCCGGAGGTCCACCGTGAGGCGCCCGGAGGTGGCGTCGGGGGGGCGCGCCGTGCTCACCACCCGCCACTGACCTCCGCTGGCAAAGAGGATCCGGCTCCCGTCGCCGGAGACGGCCACCCGTCCCACGCCCTGGGCGAAGGATTCTGCCTCCCGCGACTCCAGGGTGAAGCGGTGGAGGGTCATCCCGGGCTGG
>PWZC01000398.1 GCA_003567615.1 Gemmatimonadota bacterium
AAGATCGTTCGGATCCTCCGGCCCTCGTCCGGCCAACCCGGGAGGGGAAGCCAGGGGAGCCCACCCTCCTTCTCCCCTGGTGGGTCCGGCGGCTGACGGCGGTGGATCCGACCGGGGCGGACGCCAGGGAGCCGGCGAACCCGACCCCAATCCGCTCAGAAGATTACCCTCTGCCTACCTGGGAACTCCCTCTCGAGGCGTGGTTGCACCTGGGCCTCCCCCTGGGAGAGGTCCCGGTCGATGATCCTGGAATCCACATCCGCATCGGAAGCCTGGCCGAATACCGGCGACGCTTTCCCCGGGTCTTTCTGCGTCGCTTCCAGAAGTGGTGACCCCTCGCCGCGAGGGGGCCACCCGCCAGTGGCCCGGCGTGCCACCCCCGAACCTGCCCGGCCGGCCTCCCTCCCGGGTGGCACGCCCCGTGGAGATCCTCTACCGGCGACCGCCGGACCGTCTCACCCGGTACCGACAGTGGCTGGTTCACGACGACGGCCGGGTCAAGGTCACACTGGCCCGCAGGGTTCCGCTGCCCAGACCCCTGCGCGTAGCGGGAAGGGTTGTGCTGGAACCCGGGGCCGACGCCGTCTGGTTCACCTTCCCGGGTGCGTGGCACGACATCGGCATCTTCCATGAGCCCAACGGTCAGGTCACTGGGATCTATGCCAATGTGATCACACCCTGCCTCTTCCGGCCGGGCGGTATCTGGACCACCACCGATCTCTTCCTGGACGTGTGGGTCGCCGGTGAATCGGCGGTGACCCCTCGGACAGTGGGAACGGCGGTCAGACCCCATGTGCTGGACCGGGACGAACTGGCCGAAGCCGCCCGTACGGGGGCTGTGACCCCCGAGGCGGTGGAGCGGGCCGAGGCCGAGGTCGACGGAATCCTACGACAGTGGAGACAACGGAACTGGCCTCCCCCCATCGTGGCCCAATGGTCACGCCATCGGGCGCTAGCCGTGCTGGAAATGTGACCGCACCGGGAGTCCCTCAGTCCGTCACGGCCCGGGACTCGGGCAGATGATCCTCCACCAGGTGGGCGGAACAGAGGCGATCCAGGTCCACGAAGGTGCGCCGCAACACCTCCGGCTCTTCCTGCAGGAGGTCGATGAGCCGCTCGTGGCGGGCCACGGCCTCCGCCGGCCCCCGGATCACTTCGTGATGGTAGCTCCCCTCATCCACGAAGAGAAGACGGATTCGGATGTCACGGGCGGTGCTCATGCGCCGCTTTCCTGCTCGGTCCCGTCCCCGGCGTCCGCGCCGCCGTGCCCCAGGCGTGCCAGGGCTTCCTGGATGCGCGGACGGAGGTCGGCCGGAGCCCAGTTCTGGATCCGGTCGCCTCGCCCCTCGCCGGTATCCAGGAAGATGGTGGGCGTGCCCGTCACATTCAGCCGACGGCCCAGCTCGATATTGGCTGAAACCACGTCGGCGTGTCGGTCGCTTCCCAGACAGGATCGGAACTCACTCCGGTCCAGCCCCAGGGACTCGGCATAGCCGACGAAGGTGGAGAAGGGGTCGGAACGACCGGACCACTCCATCTGGGCCCGAAAGAGTTGATCGTGAAACGACCAGTAGGCCCCCTGGTCCCCGGCACAGCGGGCCGCCCGGGCGGCCAGGAAGGAGTGGGGGAAGCTGGGGAGCGGGAAGTCGTAGAAAACCAGATTGGCCTGGCCGCTCTCGATGAACTCCATCTCCAGAAAGGGCTTGGACTGGGTGGCGAAGGCGCGGCAGGCCGGGCACTGGTAGTCGGAAAAATCCATGATGGTCACCGGAGCATCCGCATCCCCCAGCCGGACGCCCTGGGCCATCTCCAGCAGCTCCTCGGATGAGGCGTAGCTGATTTCCACCGGCGCCCGGGCTCCCTGCCCCGCCGTCCCGAAGATCAGGTTCCCCACCACAACGGCCAGAGCCAGGACGCCCACGGCGATGAGTACCCAGTAAAGAGTCCTGGATGTGCGCTGCTTAGCCGCCGCACCCGACTCCCCCTGTCGCTTCTTTCGCCGTTCTTCCGCTCGATTCGCCACTGCTCACCTCAGTTGAGAAAATCCACCGTAATCAGTCGTCCACCGTCGGCTCCCGGCAGGATCACCGGAGAAAGGCCTCGAGCGCCGAGGGTGTGTCGGAGAAGTCGTCCAGAATGACATCGGGCCCCGCCTCAGACAACTCCCTCCGGGAAAACCGGCCGGTGGCCACCGCCACGGTCCGAGCTCCGAAGTACCGACCGCATGCCACATCCCGCGGCGTGTCACCCACCACCAGCACCCGCTCAGGGGCGAAGGTCACACCCCAATGGGTCCTGGCTCGCTCCCAGGCGATGGCCGGGAGCTCGTTGCGGATCTCATGATCCGAGCCGTAGGCACCGACCGCAAAGCGCCGGGCCAGCCCCACGGCCTCCAGCTTCAGCCGCGCCCCATCGGCTACATTCCCCGTCAGGAGCGCCAGCGCAGCGGTTCCAGTGCCGTCCAGGGCATCCACCAGCGCAGTGACTCCCGGGAGAAGTCGGGTGGGTTCCTGAAAGATCCGCTGCTCCATCTCACCCAGATAGGCCTCCCAGAGGCCCGAGAAACCCGCCTCGATGTCCCGATCGCCGAGCCCCGCCTCCCGGAGGAGCTCCCGGGCGATCTGGGGATCGGTCTTGCCTGAGAATTCCCATGCCTCGATGGGCCCCGTGGTGCCGTACACGCGTTCCAGGGCCAGGGCGAAGGCGTCCTT
>PWZC01000142.1 GCA_003567615.1 Gemmatimonadota bacterium
TCCCAGACCACCAGCCGACGCAGCTTCACACGTTCGGGCAGATGCTCCCGGAGTCGGTCCCAGATGGCCACGATGAGATTCTCGGTTGTGGGATTCGTGTCCTTCAACCACGGAACCTGGGTGTTCAGGTTGCGGTGATCCACATCGGCCAGCACCTGATTCTGCACCAGGTCCTTGAGTTGCTTCAGGTCCATGACGTAGCCGGTTTCTGGATCGACCTCCCCCTCCACCGTGACGTCCAGCTCGTAGTTGTGACCATGCCACTGAGGATTCGCGCAGTCCCCGAACACCTCGTGGTTCCGCTCGTCGCTCCAATCGGGACGGTGGATCCGATGGGCGGCGGAGAAATGGACGCGGCGCGTGACACTGACTCGGGGCATGGATTCCTCCAACGGGAAGGAGCGTTCGTTCCGGACCTTTCTCCGGCACTGCGAAACGGAGACCCACTACCCCTTGTGTTCTCAGATCGGTCCCTCGACCCGGGTACAAAAAACACGAGGCCGGCACCCTCCGAAGAGGAGTGCCGGCCCCGAGACGCACCGGAGGGGGTCTATTGAAGCCCGGGTTAAACAGATGGTGACCTCCCGGCAACCTTCGAAGTCCCCTCTCAGGGCGGGACGGCAGCCGCCGGAGTCAGTCCCGGCTTCAGTTGTGTTGGCTCAATAAGTAAGCCCTCCGATACGCCGACACTCCTAATATCGGCAGGTCCCCCTCCGAGGTAAAGGGTGCGGCCATCCCTACCCCCGGTAGGACCGCAGGAGAGCCAGGTTCTCACGATCCAGGGTCACCATGTCGTCGCCCTTGGGCGTCTCCAGTACCTTGGGGATCTCCGCGAAGCGAGGGTCGGTCATGATCCGACGGAACGGCTCCTCGCCCAGCGACCCCTTCCCGATGTGCTCATGGCGGTCCTTGCGGGAATCGAACGGGTGCTTGCTGTCGTTCAGGTGGAAGAGCCCCAGGCGCTCGAGCCCCAGCAGGTCCTCGAACCGTGCCCAGACCCCATCGTAGTCTCCCACCAGATCGTACCCGGCGGAGTAGGCGTGGCAGGTGTCGAAGCACACTCCCACCCGCCCCCGCAGCCCTTCCGGGATCCCATCGATGATGGCGGCGAGGGATTCAAGGGAGCCTCCCACCGAGGTCCCGGACCCGGCGGTGATCTCCAGGAGCACCCGGGTCTCTCCCCCCACCCCCTCCAGGGCCCGGGTCACCCCTTCCGCGTTTCGGGCGATCCCGCTGTCGTGGTCGCCGTCGGTGGCGTTGCCGGGGTGGGTCACCAGGAAGTCCAGCCCCAGCGCGGCGCATCGGGTGAGCTCAGCAGTAAAGGAGGCCAGCGACCGATTCCAGAGATCCTCCTTGGGCGTGGAAAGGTTGATGAGATAGGAATCGTGGGCACCTGCCACCTGAATTCCATCCCGGGTCCGCCCGTCCTGGAAGGCTGTGACCCGGTCCGGGGCCAGCTCAGGCTCGGCCCACCGGTTCGGCTGCTTGGTGAAGAGCTGCAGATTCACCGAGTGGATGTCGCGCGCCCGCCCCGGCGCCGTCTGGACTCCGCCCGCCACCGAGACATGGGCCCCGAGTTCGTCCGCAACCACATCTCCGGAGGATGGACCATCAGGGACAGCGCTCACGCCCCGCCTCCCTTCCCCGGAAAACCGGGCTCGGTCATGCCCCTCACGTCCAGGGCCTCATCGACCCGCGCCTCGTCCAAGAGACCCATCTCCAGGACCACGTCCCGCACCGAGCGGCCCTCGGCGGCGGCGCGCTTCGCCACCTCCGACGCCCGGTCGTAGCCGATGTCCAGGTTCAGGGCCGTGGCAATGGCCGGGTTCCGGAGGAGGAGCTCCCGGGCCCGCTCCTCGTTGGCGCGAATACCCACCAGGCACTTCCCGGTGAAGGCCCGAGCGCCATTGGCCAGGAGCAGGACCGACTCGAGGAAGGCGTGGGCCATCACCGGCATCATGACATTCAGCTCGAAGTTGCCCCGGCTCCCGGCAAGGGTGACGGTGGTCTGGTTTCCCGATACCCGGGCCGCCACCATGAGGAGCGCCTCGGACATCACCGGATTCACCTTCCCGGGCATGATGGAGCTCCCGGGCTGCACCGCCGGGAGCGAGATCTCGTGGATCCCCGAGGTAGGTCCCGAGGCCAGCCAGCGAATATCGTCCGCGATCTTGGTGAGGGAGACCGCCACCGTGTTCAGCGCTCCGTGGGCCTGAACGAGGCCGTCCCGGGCGCCCTGGGCTTCAAAGTGGTTCCGGGCCTCGTGGAACTCGAGGCCGGTGACGGCGCTGATGCGGAGGATGGCCCGAGCGGCGAACTCCGGATGGGTATTGATGCCCGTACCGGTTGCGGTGCCGCCCAGGGGAAGCTCCGCCAGCTCGGCGGAAGCCGACCGAACCCGGTCGATCCCCTTCCGGAGCTGGGCGGCGTACCCTCCGAACTCCTGCCCCAACCGTACCGGCGTGGCGTCCATGAGATGGGTCCGCCCCGACTTCACCACTCCGTCGAACTCCCGGGCCTTGGCCTCCATGGCCTCGGCCATCTGCTCCAACGCCGGGATCAGATCCTTCTCCAGGGCAACCCGGCAGGCCACGTGGATGGTGGTGGGGATCACGTCGTTGGACGACTGGCCGAAATTCACGTGATCGTTGGGGTGGATCCGGGTGTCCGGGTCCTCCAGGGTGCGATTGGCCAGCGCCGCCACCACCTCGTTGGCGTTCATGTTCGTTGAGGTTCCCGAGCCGGTCTGGTACACGTCCACCGGGAACTGGTCGTCCCATCGTCCCGTCGCCACGTCGTCCGCCGCCTCGGCGATGGACTCGGCCACCACGGCCGGAAGATTCCCCAGTTCCGCGTTGGCCCGAGCGGCGGCGGCCTTCACCACGCCCAGGGCATGGATCATGGCGCGACCGAACCCCTGGCCGCTGATGGGGAAGTTCTCCACCGCCCGTTGGGTCTGGGCGCCGTAGAGGGCGGATGCGGGGACCCGCACCTCGCCCAGGGAATCCCGCTCGATCCGGACGTCATCTGCCATGTGCTTCTCCGTGGTTCATCTGGTGGTGGCGGGGGGAGCGGCTTCCCTCCCGACCATGGACAGGGTCCCCGGTGGACCGGGGACGATGGTCTCGTCAGCGCTTCGGCGGTCGGCTTGGCCGGATCTCCACCTTGCTCGGCAACGCCCGATCCGGAAACGACATGAGGTCGGTGATGACCCGGGCGATGTCTTCGGACTGGAGCTTCCAGTCGTCTTCCGGGTCCGGCCCCCCTTCGAAGAAATGGGTGTTCACACTCCCGGGCATGATGCAGGACACCCGAATCCCTTCGTCCCGCAGATCCAACATCATGGCCTCGGTCATCCCCAGCAGACCGAACTTGGACGCATTGTAGGCCACGCCTCCGGAGAAGGCGTTCCGACCCGCCAACGATCCGATGTTGAAGATCCACCCACGGCCCCGGACCCTCAAGTGGGGGATGGCCGCCTGGGAGCAGTGGAAAACGCCATCCAGGTTGGTGCGGAGCTGGATGTTCCACGTTTCCGGCTCCATCTCCTGGATCTTGGCGAATCGGCCCAGTCCGGCATTGTTCACCAGCACGTCCAAGGCGCCGAACCGCTCCACTGCAGCCTCCACCAGGGCGTGGCAGGCCGCCGGCTCCCGGACATCGCAGACCTGTCCCGCCGCTTCACCGGTCCCCAACGCTTCCAGCGCCGCCACCGTCTCTTCCACGGCATCGGCGCGGCGACTGGACACCATGACGCGTCCGCCCTCACGAACCAGCACCTCGGCCACGGCGCGGCCGATTCCCCGGGTGCTCCCGGTCACCACGGCCACGGTGCCCTGGAACAGGCCGCCTTCTCCATTCGTCTCGCTCGCTCTTGTCATGTCTGTCTCAAACTCCCTGGGTAGTGGATCTTCGCGCGCTCCGGGGTGCGTGGGTCGAACTCCGGCGCGACGGATCTCGGATCGTGTCGATTTCTAGTACATTCAGGAGGGGGTCGGAACTCCCGGCTCGCTCCGACCATCTCCCATAGGGCGCGGCGGCGCCGAGGCTTCCGCCCCTTCCGCTCCAACCCCCGATGCCCCATGAGCAAGGTCGCCCTGGTCACCGGAGGCGCCGTCCGGATCGGCCGCGCCATTTCCCTTGGCCTGGCGGAAGCCGGCTACGACGTAGTGGTGAACTACCATAGCTCCGAAACCGAGGCCGTGTCGGTCTCCCGGGAGATCCGTGACGCCGGACGCCACTGTGTGGTGGCCCGCGGTGACGTATCCCGCTCCGGCGAGGTGGATGCGCTGGCCCAGGAGGTCCGGACCGAGTTCGGTCGCCTGGACCTTCTGGTGAACAACGCCTCCATCTTCCCCCAGAAGGCGCTCCTGGATGTGGAAGAGGCGGAGTGGGACCGGGTCATGGAGGTGAATCTCAAGGGGCCCTTCCTCATGGTGAAGGCTACCGCCGACCTCCTCACCGCCGCCCGGGGATGTGTGATCAACCTGGTGGATCTGTCGGCCTTCCAGCCGTGGGTGGACTACCCGCACCACGCCGTCTCCAAGGCCGGTCTCCTCCATCTGACGCGGGTCATGGCCCGGGCCATGGCCCCCCGGGTGCGGGTGAACGCCATCGCTCCCGGCTCCGTGCTCCCCCCGGACGACTCCCACGAAAAGGATCGGGAACGCTCCCGGTCTCGAGCGGCGCTGGGAAGCCTCGGTTCGCCGGAAGACGTGGTCCGGACCGTCCTCTTCCTCGACCGCTCCCCCTTCATCACAGGAGAGGTCATCGTGGTGGACGGAGGTCGGCTCCTGGGATGAGCGTGCCCCCTCGCCCCGCTTCCACCGATCCCTTCCCCGCCCCGCTGCGGCGCTTCGTCCACCTCTTCAATCGGGGCGAGTTCTGGGAGAGCCACGAAGTTCTGGAGGGTCCGTGGCGCCAGGGGCGGAGCGCCTTCTACCACGGTCTGATCCTCTGGGCCAGCGCCTGGGTCCACGTGCAGCGGGACAACACCCATGGGATCCGGGCCCAGATACGGAAAGCGGCCCGGGCGCTGGAAGGCTACCCGGACGCCTACCTGGGCATCGATGTGGGGAGCATCCGGAACCGGGGTCAGGAGGTTCTCGAATCGGTGAATCGGGCCGACACGGAAGAGGCGGCGAACCCGGAACCCTGGGTCCGCCGCCTCACGCTTCCTCATCTGAAGCTCGATCCGACCCGGCTGCGGGGCGACGAGACCGAGTTGGGCTGAACCGGAAACGCCGGCGACGAGGGCCCTCAGTCCCCGGCGGCCACGGGCTCGGCCGGCACATCCACGCCGCGGTCGGCCGGGTGGCCGTGGGCCAGGTAGCGCTCTGCCTCCAGCGCTGCCATGCACCCTGTTCCCGCCGCCGTCACCGCCTGCCGGTAGTAGGAATCCATCACGTCACCGGCGGCGAAGATCCCTTCGACCGTGGTGGCGGTGCGCCAGGGGGTCGGGGTCTGGACATAGCCGGCCTCGTCCAGTTCGAGTACGCCCCGGAGGAAGGCCGTGTTGGGAGTGTGGCCGATGGCCAGGAAGAGGCCGCCCACCGCCAACTCCTTCTCCGCTCCCGTCGTCGTGTCCCGAAGGCGGAGACCGGTGATGAAGTCATCGCCCAGCACCTCGGTGACCTGGCTGTTCCACTCGACGCGGATCTTGGGGTTCTCCAGCGCTCTTTCCGCCATGATGGGAGAAGCCCGGAAGGTCTCCCGCCGATGGATGATCACCACCTCCCTGGCGAACTTCGTGAGGTAGGTGGCCTCTTCCATGGCGCTGTCGCCCCCTCCCCCCACCGCCAGGACCTGGTCCCGGAAGGCAGGGAGTGCACCGTCACAGACGGCACATGCCGAAACGCCCCCGCCGGTGTGGGCCAGACGCTGCTCGTTGTCGAGCCCCAGCCAGTTGGCCCGGGCGCCGGTGGCCACGATGACGGTACGGGCGCGGATGGTCCGCCCCTCGGAGGACCGGAGCAGGAACGGGCGGCCCGACGCATCCACCTCCACAATGTCCTCGGTGACGATGCGGGTGTCGAAGCGCTCGGCCTGCTGGCGCATGGACATCATCAGCTCCTGCCCGTCCACCCCCTCCGGGAATCCGGGATAGTTCTCCACCTCGGTGGTGAACATGAGCTGGCCACCCGGGATCATCTCCCTGGACGGCGCACCTTCGAAGACCAGGGGGTCCAATCGAGCCCGGGCCGCGTACACCGCCGCCGTCCAGCCCGCCGGACCGGAGCCGATGATTACCACATTCTCGATCCTATCTTCGCTGATCTCGGTCATTTGAACACCTTCATGCTGGTGGAGTGGCCCGGGTTGACCCGAGCCGTCGGGTCCACGAAACGTACGGCGTTGTTCACGGCAATGGCCGCTTCGGAGAATCCGCTGGCGATGAGGTCCAGCTTCCCCTCGTAGTCCACGATGTCCCCGGCGCCGTAGATCCCGGGAAGGTTCGTCTCCATGAGCGGTGTGACGGCGATGCGGTTGCGATGGACCTCGAGGCCCCAATTCTTGATGGGTCCCAGGTCGGGCTTGAAGCCCAGGAAGGTCAGGACGTAGTCTGCCTCCATGATGGTCCGGTCGTCGGTACGGTTGTCGAAGAGCGTCACCGCCTCGACCCGACCGTTGCCCGAGATCTCGGCCACTTCGTGGAAGAGGCGGACGTCCACCTCTCCATCCCTCTCGGCCTGGTGGAGCTGGGCGACGGAGTTCTCATGGGCCCGGAAGCCGTCCCGACGGTGGACCAGAACCAGTCGCTCCGCCTTCCCCTTGAGGATAAGGGCCCAGTCGAGGGCCGAGTCCCCGCCACCCACCACCACGATCCGCTTCCCGGCAAACTCCACCGGATCCTTGACCGCGTAGTGGACGCCCTTCCCCAGAAACTCGTCGTAGCCGGGGACGTTCAACTTCTTGGGCTCGAACGCACCCTTCCCACCGGCGATGACCACCGCCCGGGTCCGGTACTCGCCACCCCGGCAAACCAGGGTGAGCACTCCCGACTCGTCGTCACGGTGGATCTCCCGGACCTCCTCGTCCAGAAGCACCTCGGGATCGAACTGCATGGCCTGGGCGATGAGATCCATGGCCAGGTCCTTGGCCAGGACCTTGGGAAAACCGCCCACATCATAGATGAATTTCTCCGGATAGAGGGCCATGAGCTGCCCGCCGAGTTCCGGAAGGGAATCGATGATGCGGACGCTCTTCCCGCGCATTCCGCCGTAGAAAGCGGCAAAGAGCCCGGTGGGACCGCCGCCGATGATGGTGATGTCCTGTATGTCCTTCGTCATGGTTCCTGTCGACTGGGTTTCTTGATGACCGAAGTCCGGTCGGAATGGCCGCTCGGAGGCGCGCTCGCCTACCGCGTCGGGACTACCGAACAACGATAAGCAAAGCCCCGGAAAGGGCCTACTCCACCGCCACCCCCGTCTCGGCCTCCGACGAATCCCCCCTCATGGAATCGTGGAAGAGGGCCGAAGAGCGGTATCGATCTCCGGCCACGCTGAGGAGCAGCTTGATCCCAACGGCGGTGGGAACAGCGATGAGAAGCCCCACGAAGCCGAAGAAGAAGCCGCTCACGGCGATGGCCAAGAGGATCCAGACCGGGTGCAACCCCGTTGAATCGCCCACGATCCGTGGGCTCACGACCCCGCTCTCCAGCGACTGGGCGACGGTGTAGACAATGGCCATCTTCATGAGCGAGATGACGGGGTCACCGCTGGCCAGGGCGATGGCCACTGCCGGGATGAGGCTCAGCACAAGGCCCAGATACGGGACCACGTTGAAGACGGCCACCACGGCCCCCAGGAAGAACGCATAGGGGAACTGGACGATGAGGAGCCCCGCCGTCGTCATGGCACCCACCGTGAGGGACACCATGACCTGCCCACGCAGATAGGCCGAGAGCAAGCGGTCGTACTCCCGAAGACCCCAGCGAATTCCTTCCTTCGACGGGGGAATGAGATCCGACACCCGCTCCACCAACCGGTCGTAATCCCTGAGGAGATAGAAGGTCAGGATGGGCGCCAGCACCAGATAGCCCAGAATGGAAAGGGCGGCGCCCAGGCCCCGCCCCAGCCCCAGGGCCCCTTCCCGAAGCCAGTCCCAGATCAGCTCCTGACGCTCTTCCACGAACTCGGCAATGGCGTCGGCGTCCATTTCCCCGACACGGCTCAGCCAACGGGAGCCGTCGAATCCCGGAACCTGGATGGCCGCGAACCGCTCTTCCAGCCCCTGGACGAAGATGGTGAGCCGCTCCAGAGCCTGCGGTGCCCGGCGAACGATGGCGGTGAGCTCGCCTGCCAGGTACGGGACTCCCCAGACGCCCAGGGCCACAAGCCCTCCCACCACCGGAATGGCCAATGCCACAACCGCCAGCGTCCGACCCAGCCGCCCCTGGCCGTCAGCACCGGCGAAGCGAACCAGCGGCCGTCGGCCGGCGATCCAACCCACTGCGGGGTTCAGGATGTACGCCAGGACCAGCGCGAGGACGAACGGCGCCAGCAGGAACCCAAGCTCCCGGAAGAGCCAGAAGAGAACCAGGAATCCCGTGGTCCCCACCACCGCTGGGAAGAACGAGGTCCGCCGCAGCGGCAGGAGCACGCCCACCAGCCCCAGGAAGAGCAGGGGAGGATTCAGGACCTCGCGGAGACCGAGCAGGAGAAAGGTGAGGAGAACAATGCCCGCCGCTGCGGCACTCCACTTGAGGATGGCGTCGTCCCGACTCAAGCGGACCCCTCCCGCCAAGGCGGGATTCCCGAGTGCTCCGGAATCCGGATCCATCGGGCCGCCCGCTCCAGGATTCCCCGGGCGTTCTCGTAATCCACCCGGTCCGACGCCGCGGAAAGGGAGAACCAGCGGCACTCGGTGATCCCCTCGGTGAGCTGCGGTCGGGTGGTCCCTTCGGGAGACGACATGAGGTAGAAGCGGCAATATTTGTGGATCCGCCGACCCTTCAGCCGAAAGATCCAGTCGATCCGGCCCAGATCCGGACCGAGCCGCAGGAGCCTCAGCCCCGTCTCCTCACGGACCTCCCGGAGGGCGGCCTCGGCCTCCCTTTCCTCTCCCTCCAGATGTCCCTTGGGAAGCCCCCACCGATCGTACGGGTCCCGGATGAGCAGGACCCGGGGTGCGCCACGGACCACCCGCACCACCACGCCGCCGGCGCTCCGCTCCACCTGGAGCGGCTCCGAGGCGCCGGGCGGACCGTTTTCCCGGGCAGGTGGGGGAGGATGGGAAGCCATGGGAGTCGTCGGTCAGAGAGCGGACAGGGGACGAAGGATCGGGATCGGAGGAAGCAGGATGGGTCCGGTCAGAAGATGGACAGGCGAAGGTAGCGGCGCGGGTTCAGGCGCACATCCTCCAGCAGCAACTGGAGCTCCTGTAGCGTGCCCTCAAGCTCGGATGCCACGGCCGGGTCCTGGAGGAGGCGGCCCAGCGTCCCTTCCCCCTCCTCCATGGCGGTGAGGATCGTGCCGACCCGCATGAAGGTGGAGTCGGCTCGAGCCGCCGTCACGCGGAACTGGTCCGTGGTCCCCTCGATGCCTTCACTCAGTGCCCGGAGGTTCGAGGTCATGGCCACCAGGTCGTTGAGGGCCTCGCCCACCTCGTCCCGGGCCAGCGCCTCGTTGACCCGGTCCAGAGTCCGACGAACACCCACTGCGGCCTCGCCAATCTCCTGGGTGGTTTCCTGGATCTCCGCCGTCACGCCCACGAAGGCGTCGGCCTGCTGGGTGATGAGCTGGGACAGCCGCTGCGTGACCTCCTCAACGTTCTCGATGAGGGAGGCGACGTTCCGGGCCGTCTCCTCGGAGAAGGCGATCCCCACCCGCTCCGTCAGGATCTCGATATCGGCGGAGATCCGGTCGGCGGTGGCGGTGAGTTGGGAGATGTCCGGGATGGAATAGCCGGCCAGATGGTCCTCCTCCCGCGGCTCCGAATAGCGGTAGGCCGGGAAGCGGTCCCGGGGCGCAATCTCCATCTGCCAGTCGCCGAAGAGGGACTCCGGAGACAGGATGGCCACGGCGTCGCTGGGCAAACGCACATCATCCTGGACACGAGCCCGTACCAGGACCAGCTCGCCGTCCTGATCCACTTCGATCTCGCGAATCCGCCCGATGCGCACGCCGCGGTACTTCACGGCGTTTCCGGGACGGATGAGCCCGACGCTGGAGAAGGCTGCCGTTACCTCGGTCTCGCTGGCCCGGAGGCTGACCCCCTGAAGCCAGAGGGTTCCGAATGTAACGAGGAGGATGGCCGCCACGATGACGACCCCCACCAGGGCTTCCTTGGATCGATTCACGATTCCATCTCCAACAGTTCGGGACGACCTTCGATGAATCCCCGGACCACCGGGTCCTCGGAAGCCCGAATCTCATCGGGGGAACCGTGGAACCGGCAACGTCCATTGTGGAGCATGGCGAATCGATCGGCCACCCGGAAGGCGCTGTCCATGTCGTGGGTGATGACGATTCCGGTGACGCCCAACTCCTCACTCATGCGCAGGATGAGCTGGTCGATCATGGCACGGGTCACCGGATCGAGGCCCGTGGTGGGCTCATCGTAGAGGAGATACTGGGGCCGGGTCGCGATGGCGCGGGCAATCCCGGCCCGCTTGCGCTGGCCCCCGGAGAGCTCGGCAGGCGCACGGTCCCCGTATCCCTCCAGATCCACCAGGCGCAGGCACTCGTCCACCCGGTCGGCGATGCCCTCCTCATCCAGGTCCGACTTGCGTCGGAGGCCCATGGCCACATTCTCGGCCAGCGTCATGGAATCGAAGAGGGCCGCAAACTGGAAGACGTACCCCACCTTCCGCCGAAGTTCGAAGAGCTCTTCCTGTTTCAGGGTCGAAACCACCTGGCCATCCACCTCCACCTCCCCCGCGTCGGGGATCAGAAGTCCAACCAAATGCTTCAGCATCACGGACTTCCCCGAGCCCGACCCCCCCAGGACCACCAGGGTCTCGCCGTCGCGGGCCTCTACCGAGAATCCGTCCAGGACCACCTTGGGCCCGAAGGCCTTGTGAAGATCCCGCACGATGATACCCATGATGGAAACGCCTCCCCCCTCAGAGCAGGACGATGGCCCAGAAGGCATTGAGCACCAGGATCGCCATGCTGCTGGCCACAACGGCCCGGGTGGTGGCGTCCCCGACCCCCTCGGCCCCACCCTTGGTGTGGAAACCGAAGAAGCAACCGATGGAGGTCACGATGAAGCCGAAGCTCGTGGCCTTGATCATGGCATAGGTCACATCGAAGGGCAGGAAGAAGAGGGTGAGGCCGTTGAAGAAATCCGCTGAACTCATGTCCAGAAGCTGGATAGCCGTAATCCACCCTGCCACGATTCCCATGCCGATGGCCAGCGCGGTCACCACCGGAAACATGATGATCCCCGCCAGGGCCCGCGGAACCACCAGGTAGGCCACCGGCGGATAGGCCAGCGTCTCCAGGGCATCGATCTGTTCCGTCACCCGCATGGTCCCGATCTCAGCGGCGATGTTGGCACCCACTCGCCCCGAGAGGGCCAGTCCGGTCAGCACGGGCCCGAGCTCCAGCATCATGGTCTTCCCCACCAGGACCCCGACGAAGTAGAGGGGAATGGCTCCGGTGAAGGTGTACGAGGCCTGCAGGGCCAGCACGATCCCCGTGAACAGGGCGATGAAGAGGGCGATGGGAACCGAATCCACCCCGACCCTGGCCATCTGGGGAAGGAGCAGACGCAGCCATACATCCACATGCCGCACGGCACGGACGGTGTCGGCGGTGAGCTGCCCCCACCGACCAATCCCGGCGGCGAAGGGGACGCCGCCCTGTCCCAGCATGGCAAAGGGCTTCAAAAGGGGCTGCATAGAGGGGGACGCAGGGGGTGACCTGAGGACGGAGTTCTCGGGCGATACCATCGGCGAAACGCCCGAAACCGAATGGAGAAGATACCAAGGTCGTCACCCCGAACGCCACCCGATGGCCAGGGTCAGGGCGGAGGAGGCAATCCATCTTCGAGGGTGAACACCACCTCCTCCTCTCCCGGGCCATCGGGATTCGGGACCCAGCAGGAGACCTGAACCCGGCGGGTCCGTCCATGGGCATCACTCACCACCACCTCCAGGTCCA
>PWZC01000030.1 GCA_003567615.1 Gemmatimonadota bacterium
TGGCGTCCACCAGATCCCGGTAGGTGTGGCCCGGATCCCCGTTGGAGATCACCAGATCGGCCTCGAAGCGGCGTCCGCCCGCCTCCACATGGGTGACCCGTCCCTTCTCCGTCCCGATGCGGGTGACTTCGTGATCGGTGTGGATCTCACCACCCAACTCACCGATCAGGCGCCCCATGGCCTCCACCAGTGAGTACATCCCGCCCCGGGAGAACCAGACGCCGCCCCGACGCTCCAGGTAGGGGATCATGAGGTAGACCGACGGAGTCTGGAAGGGGTTTCCGCCCACGAAGAGGGGGTGGAACGAGTAGAGGAAGCGGGTGCGGAAATCCTTGAAGTACCGGTTCACCAGGCGGGTCACCGGCATGTAGGCTTCCGTCTTGATGAACTTGGGGATGAAGCCGATCATGGTCTTCAATTCCCCGAAGGAGCGGGAGCCCAGGCGGTCCCCGATGATGGCATCGTAGATGGGGAGGACCTTCTTCATGAAGTCGTCGTAGCGGTCCGCGTCCTCGGCGCTGAACTTCCGCATCTGGGCCTTCATCCGGTCGGGATCCCCCACGTAGTCGATGTGGGTCCCGTCGTGGAAGTAGATCCGGTAGTAGGGATCCAGGGGGACCAGCTCCACATAGTCCTCCAGCCTCCGTCCCGCCGCCTGGAAAACCGAGTCGATGATGTGGGGTGCCGTGATGAGCGACGGACCCATATCGAAGACGTAGCCCCGGTCTTCCAGCTTGTAGGCACGGCCGCCGATGGCCTCCCGCTTCTCCAGCACGGTCACCTGCATTCCGGCTGCCTGAAGGCGGGCCGCCAGGGCCAATCCGCCGAATCCGCTTCCGATGATGACGGCCCGTCGGGCCTGGTCCTTTTTGGGCATGCTGGGCTCCGTGGGTGTGGGATCGTCCACTGAGTTGGGAGGGAGTCCCCTGGGGAACGTTCCGGGCGAGAGGGCCCGTGCGGCAGAGCGCGGAAGAGTACGTTGGACGGTCGGGAGAGTTCCAGTCTCCGGGAGCGGGGCCCGTCGACACTCCCCCGGACGGGAATGGTTGACGCCGGAGCCGTTGCGGCGGGACATCGTTCCCTTGTACCCTTGGTGCGTCAATTCACCGCCGTCCCCATACAGAGGTGCCCGTTGGCAACGCCCTTTCCATTCTCGGCCATCGTGGGCCAGGACGAGATGAAGCTGGCCCTCCGGATCGCCGCCGTCGACCCCACCATCGGGGGCGTTCTGGTCTTTGGTGACCGGGGCACAGGGAAATCCACCGCGGTCCGTGGCCTTCCTGCCCTTCTTCCTCCCATCCGCACCGTCCGGGATTGCGCCTACAACTGCGATCCCGACGGCGCCGCGACCCCGTGCCCGACCTGCGGGAAGGAGAATCCCGGGAAGGGGCGGACCCGCACCATCGAAGTTCCGGTGGTGGATCTTCCTCTGGGAGCCACCGAGGATCGGGTGGTGGGCACGTTGGATCTGGAGCGGGCGCTGGTGGACGGGGTGCGATCCTTCGAACCGGGTCTCCTGGCCCGGGCCAACCGGGGCTTCCTGTACATCGACGAGGTGAATCTCCTGGAGGACCACCTTGTGGACCTCCTCCTGGATGTGGCCGCATCCGGCGAGAATGTGGTGGAGCGGGAGGGGATCTCCATCCGTCACCCGGCCCGCTTCGTCCTGGTGGGGAGCGGGAACCCGGAAGAAGGTGACCTCCGGCCCCAGCTCCTGGACCGGTTCGGGCTCTCGGTGGAGGTGGTTACGCCCCGGGTGGTGGAAGAGCGCATGGAGGTGCTCCGTCGCCGCGATGCCTACGATCGGGACCCCGAGGCCTTCCATCGACGGTGGAGTGGCCAGGACGGACGACTCCGCAGCAACCTTCGCCGGGCCCGGAAGCTTCTTCCCGGCATCGAGGTTCCGGATGAGCTCCTGCGCATGGCCACGGAACTCTGCCTGGCCCTGGAGGTGGACGGCCTCCGGGGAGAGCTCACCCTGCTCCGGGGAGCCCGGGCCGCAGCGGCATTGGAGGAGGAGTCCCGGGTTCAGCCCCGGCACCTGGTGGAGATCGCTCCCTCGGCTCTGCGTCATCGTCTGCGGCGGGACCCCCTGGACGAGAGCGGCTCCAGTGTCCGCGTGGAACGGGCCCTGACGGAACTCCTGGGCTGAGCGTTGGAGCTCCGGGACCTCCCGTCTCTGGCAGCGGCACTCCTGGCTCTAGACGCCAGGGGAGTGGGTGGGATCTGCATCCGAGGGCCCACCGGGCCGGCGGTGGACGGCTGGCTGGGGTTCCTCCGGGCCCTCCTCCCCCAGGGGACTCCGGTCCGGAAGCTCCCCCTGGGTGTGACCCCTGATCGACTCCTGGGAGGACCCGACCTGACAGCGACCCTGGCCCAGGGTCGCCGGGTCATTCGCGGCGGAGTCATCCATGAGGCCGATGGCGGACTGCTCCTGGCACCCTCCATGGAGCGGATCACCGACGAGGTGGCGGCCGCGCTCCTGGCCCCTCTGGATCACGGGGAGGTCCACCTGGAGCGGGAGGGCTGCTCGGCGACCCTTCCGGCCCGCATTGCCATGCTCGGGCTGGACGAGTCCCGGGACGAGGAGGAAGGCCCTCCCCGCGCCCTCCTCGAGCGGACCGGAATCCACCTCGACCTCAATCCCCGGTGGACCCCGCCGCCGGTGGGGCCGTGGCGCGCTGCGGTGGATCGGGTCCGGGACGGAA
>PWZC01000364.1 GCA_003567615.1 Gemmatimonadota bacterium
CGCATCCTGCCCAGCATCTTCGCCGAGCAGTACTACGGCATCGCCCTCCCCCGGGACCACCCGGACCGGAATCGCATCAACCGGGTCCTGCTGGACTACCTGGCCTCTCCCGAGTGGACCCGGGTCCAGGAGCGACTCCTGGGCCGCTACTGACGAGAATTGGACCCCATCCCGAGGTGATGGGCGGGGCGGCGCCGACCGTGGGTGGGGCAGCGCCGACGACCGGCGCCATCCAGGGGCGACGCCGCCCCCCAGGCGTCAGTGCCGGAACAGCCGTCGGCCCGTGAAGATCATGGCGATCCCGTGGTCATCCGCCGCCTGCACCACCTCCTGGTCGCGCACCGAGCCGCCGGGCTGGATGATGGCCCGTACCCCCTTCTCCGCCGCCGCGTCCACCCCGTCCCGGAAGGGGAAGAAGGCGTCGGAGGCCAGCGCCGCCCCCTCCACCTCGAACCCGGCGTCAGAGGCCTTCTGCACCGCCAGCCGCGAGGAGTCCACCCGGGACATCTGACCCGCCCCGATCCCCAGGGTGGCCCCGTCCCGGGCCAGGAGGATGGCGTTGGACTTGACCCCGAACACGGCGGACCAGGCGAAGGCCATGTCGTCCATCTCCCGATCCGTGGGCTGACGCTTCGACACCACCCGCCAGCCGGGATGCTCCACCCCGTAGAAGGGGGGCGTGGGCGGCGTCTGGGCCAGAAGCCCACCGTAGATCCCCCGGAGCAGCAGGGGGTCGGGAAGCCGACCGTGGACCGCCAGGAAGTGGGCGGACCGGATCACCGCCTCGGCGTCGGCGTGGTTCTCCAGCGTCGATTCGAACCGCTCCACCACCCCGCTCCGGGCCAGCTCCACGGGGAAGCTCCGCAGGGTCCGATCCACGGGGCGCTCGGGGAAGGACAGAAGGCGGAGGTTCTTCTTCCGGGTCAGTATCTCCAACGCCTCCTCCGTGAACCCCGGCGCCACCAGGCACTCCACGAAGAGGGAACTGATGGCGACGGCCGCCGCCTCGTCCACCGGACGGTTCACGGCGATGATGGAGCCGAACGCGCTCACCGGATCGGTGGCCAGCGCCCTCCGGTACGCCTCTTCCACCGTGTCCCCGAGCCCGATCCCGCACGGAGTGGTGTGCTTCACGATGCACACCGCCGGCCGGGGCGAGAAGGCGAAGGGGGCCAGGGAAAGGAGCGCCCCGTCCAGGTCCAGGAGGTTGTTGTAGGAGAGGCTCTTCCCGTGGAGCTGATCCAGGGCGGCGATCCCCGACGACTCGCCCCCGGCCGGCTCGTAGAGGGCGGCCTCCTGGTCCGGATTCTCGCCGTAGCGAAGTACGTCGCCTCGCTCCCATCCACCCTGGAGACGGGGCTTGAGGATGCTCGACGAGGACGTTCCAGCGTCGTCGGCGGCATCCCCGGCCGCGCTTCCCCCCCGACCCTCCAGGTAGCCGGCCACCGCCTCATCGTAGGCCGAGATGTGCCGGAACACCTTGGCGGCAAGCCGGCGGCGCAGGGCGTCCGCCCCGTCCCCGGCCACTCCCGTCCGGCGCTCGGACTCAAGGGCCGCCACCACGGCACTGTAGTCCGCCGGATCCACCACCACCCAGACGTGGGCGTGGTTCTTGGCCGCGGCCCGGATCATGGTGGGGCCGCCGATGTCCACCTGCTCCATGGCCTCACCCACCTCCACCCCGCCCCGGGCCACCGTCTGTCGGAAGGGGTAGAGGTTCACCGCCACCAGATCGATGGGGCGGTAGCCGAAGCTCGCCAACGCCTCCAGGTCGCCGGGCACGTCCCGCCGGGCCAGGAGGGGCCCGTGCACCGCGGGGTGGAGCGTCTTCACGCGCCCGGCCATGATCTCCGGGTGGCCGGTGATGTCCGCCACCTCGGTCACCTGGAGCCCCTCGGCCCGGAGGGCCCGAGCCGTGCCGCCGGTGGAGATGAGTTCGAACCCCAGCTCCACCAGGGAGCGGCCCAGCCTCTCGATGCCGGATTTGTCGGATACGGAGAGGAGGGCTCGGCGCTTCAACGTCATGGAAAGTCCTTTGGAGGGGTGCCGGTGAGGGTGAAGATATGGGAGCCGTCGCCCCCGGGGATGGGTGCAGCGGTGGGAATCCCGCGATGCACGGCAAGGGCCACCCGATCCACCACGGCGGGGAATAGGCGGTGCTCTACGTCAGACACGCGCTCCGCCAGGCGCTCGGGCGTGTCGTCGGGGTGCACCGGCACCGGCCACTGGGCCAGGATGGGTCCGTCGTCGTACGACAGGCCTACCCGGTGGACAGTGACCCCGGTGATCCGGACGCCCGCCGCCAGCACCGCGGCGTGAACGTTCAGGCCGAACATCCCCTTCCCCCCGAAACCGGGGAGGAGGGCCGGGTGCACGTTCAGGATGCGTCCCGGGAACGCCTCCACCACCGAAGCGGGGATGAGGCGCAGGTACCCGGCCAGGAGGATGAGGTCGATCTCCGCCTCCCGGAGGAGGGCGAGCATGTCAGCGGCGATCTCGTCGGGGGACCGATCCGGAATGGGTACCGCACGGTGCGGCACCCCCAGGACCCGGGCCCGCTCCACTGCGCCCACATCGTCCCGGTCGGTGACCAGAAGGACCACCTCCCACCCCTCTCCGGCGTGTCGGGCCAGTGACTCGAAGTTGGATCCCCGGCCCGAGGCGAAGACCGCCGCCCGGAGGGTCAGGCCCACGTGCCCGGTGA
>PWZC01000028.1 GCA_003567615.1 Gemmatimonadota bacterium
CGCCGCCGCCCGGTCCCGGAGCTCCCGGATCTCGGCGACACTCACCCCCAGGGGCTTCTCCGAGAGGACAGGCACGCCCGCTTCCACCAGCTCCAGGGCGATGGGGACATGGAGGTGGTGGGGCGTGGCCAGGATCGCTCCGTCCAGCCGGTCCAGTACCTCCCGGTGCCCTACCGCCGTCTGGTCAAAGCCGAACTCCCGCCCCAGGGCGGCAGCCCGCTCCCGGTCCGGATCCACCAGGATCACCGAAAGGTCCCGCTTGGGTGCCAACGCCTTCAGCGCCGGAAGATGGAAAGACTCGGCGATGGCGCCGCATCCGATGAGGGCCAGGGTGGTCATGGCGTCGTCGTCCCAGGCAGCGCCACATCGGGCCGGATCAGGGTGACGAATCCGGGACAGGGATAGGGCGAGGTCAGCGATCGGCGGAAGTCATCCCGAGGACCCACCTCGAAGCCGGAGCGGTCTTCCCAGAAGCGGCGGCAGGGCGCGTTTCGCTCGGTGGGTACCAGCGTGGCCACCACCTCACCGGCGCCCCGGGCCTTCGCCTCTTCAAGCGCCAGATGGACCATGGTTTCCTCCACCTGACGACCGAAGACCCGGCAGCTCAAGATGAAGTCCACGATGCGCGCCGGCTCGGAAGCGACGTCGGGGACCGACAGGCTGACCAGTCCGGTCAGACCGTAGTCGCCGAACCGGTCCTCCACCCGAAGGGTCCACGCGTTGTGGGCCGGGTCGTCGGCCCACGACTCCAGCTCGGCCTCGGTGAGGCGGCGGGGGGCGAGGTTCATCTGGTTCGTCTTGTTGAGGAGCTGGGCCGCCCGCGGCAGGCTTGCCGAGGAGAGGGGTTCGGCGGTGACCCGGATTTCCAGCGACCGGAGCCACTCCTCCACCGATCCCACCGATGATCGGGCCGCCCTCCGCTCCCGCTCGGCGGTGTACATCCGGGCCCGTGCCCGGTCTTCGCCGCTCAGCGAAGGTTGGTCGAACACCTCCATGGCTCGGAGTGTGACCGCATAGCGAAGGGGGTCCGCCGGCCACTCCGGGACCAGCACCTGGGGAAGCGCCTCCCGAACCCGCCCCCGTTCGCTGGGGTTGTCGTCGATGAAGACGAACGAATCCAGCCCCAGATTGAGCTCCTGGGCCAGCTCGGCCACATTCCGCGCCTTGTCACTCCAGTTGATGCGCCACCCCGCCAGGTCGTCGGGCCTGAGCACCATCTCCGGGTGGGAGCGCATGGCCTCCAGCGCCGTGTCCTCGTCGTTCTTGCTCACCACCGCCAGGATCACGCCCCGGTGTGTGAGCGCCTTCAGGGCACGTTGGAAGTCGGCGTAGGCTTCGCCAATGGGATCATGGCCACCCAGCCGCACCCCGTCCCGGCCCACATCGCCCAGGATGCCGCCCCAGAGGGTGTCGTCCAGATCCACCACCACCACCTTCCGGGACCGGCCCCGGAGCCCACGAATCGCTGCACGCAGGTCCCCGGCGGCCGCCGCCAGAGTCCCGCGGCTGAACGGGGTCTTGGCCAGGTACCACATCCGCGCGGCCTCCGACGGGTCGCCGGCGGAGAGCCATCGGTGGGCGTCCAGGAGGAAGGCGCCGGAGAGCTCCGCCACCCGCCGGGCCAGCGTCTGGTTCAGCCGGAGGAGAGTGCCCGCCACACCCTGCGCCGGATCCAGATCCAGCATGCCCAGACCTCGGTGCGATGGGGGCGGCGTCCATGAGGCCACCAGGGTGAAAGCGAAGCGCTCGGCAGCCCTCGCCAGCAGATCGCAGAACTCCTCCACCTCCCGGTCCAGCGCCTGGGGATCCACCGGCATCCCGTCCAGGAGGGGGCGGAAGCTCGGGAGCATCCCTTCCGGGCGGGTCCACACCAGAAGCCCCTCACCCTCCTCGTGAGGGGTCTCTTCCAGAAGCGGGCGGACCACATCGCCGAAGGGAAGGAGGCGGCTCCGGACGGCAGGTGAGCCGTCTCCCGGGGCTCGGCCCAGGGCGGCGGCAAGATTGGCCAGATTCACATCCGACACGATGGCCAGCGCCTGGGTGCCATTCCCGGCTCGATCCGGTCCGTCAGGGCCCGAGGGGGCAGCCTCGCTCGTCGTCCCGGTCTCGGCGGAGACGGCGGTCTCGCTCACTGGCCAGCCTCCATCAACTCGATGATGCCGGTCCGCAGCGCTTCACGGGAGCGGAAGGGGCTCGTGTCCGGCGGCTCGGCCAGGAACTCAGCCAGGGAGATGTCCGTACCCAGATCCTCATTCACGGCCCCTTCGACGGCGACCATGAGATTCACCACCCCCAGCGAATCCAGGGGCCCCCCGTCTGCCTCCAGCAGGGGATCGTCAGCTCCGGTGGGAAGGGAGGTGCCCGGAGGAAGCAGGGACTGGACCTCGTCCAGCGCCCGGGCGACGGCGGCCTCGACCTTCGCGTTCCGGGTCATCGTCCCGCACCGACCAGGCCGCGACTCCCCTTCCGTCCGTTCGCGGCCTCAGCCGGAATCCCGTAGCCCTTGGCGTAACCGTAGTAGCGGTATTCGCCGCTGGATGGCACATCGTTCAGCACGGCGCCCACCACCCGGATGGGGTACCGCCGCAGGTTCTGAAGCATGGCTCCCGCCTGGTCCGTGTTGGTGGCGCCGTTCCGGAGAACCAGGAGCATGCTCCCGGTGAGGGTTCCCAGGATCAGGGGATCCGAGGCGGCGCCCA
>PWZC01000230.1 GCA_003567615.1 Gemmatimonadota bacterium
TACACGGCCGCCATGCGGATGATGGTCCCCACGCCGTCGTTGTAGATGAGGAAGGCCAGGAGGAAGAGGGCCGCGTCACGGTAGCTCCGGAGATCCCGAAGCGTGGTTACCACCCGGGCCGCCGCCAACGCCGTGGCGCCCCGGCGTTCTCCTTCCACCACCAGCGCCTGGGCTGAAGGAGGCTCGGGCACCCTCAGAAGGAGTGGGAGGGTGAAGACGGCCCACCAGATCCCAACCGACGCCAAGGCCAGGCGGGCCGGAAGCGTCCCTTCCGGCAGCCCGAACCACCCGGGCTGCTCGATGACCAGGAGGGCCACCACGAGGAGGAGACCGGCCCCGAGGTAGCCCACCGCGAAGGCGCCGGCCGACACCCGGTCCAGTTCATCCCGACTCGCCAGGTGAGGGAGGAGCGCGTCGTAGAAGATGGCGCTCCCGTTGGCCCCGATGTTCACCAGAATGAAGAGGGAGAGCGCCAGGACCCAGTCGCCCCGATCCACCCACAGGAGGGCCACCGCCGCCGATGCCCCGAGCACCACGAAGGCCGCCAGGAAGCGCTTCTTCCAGGGACGCTGGTCGGTGATGGCCCCCAGGACCGGAGCCGCCACTGCCACCAGGACGATCCCCAGCGCCGTGGCCAGCGCGAAGTTACGCGTCGCCACCTCCGATGGGAGCCCGTCCGCCGCCACGGTCTGGAAGTAGATGGGGAAGATGGTGGCCACGATCACCGCCCACATCCCCGTCACCGCCCAATCATACATGGCCCAGGCCCGGAGTTCAGGGCGATGGAGACCCAGGGATCGAAGTGAGAGACGACTTGGCAAGAGCGGATGTCCGGTGGTTGGGGTGAGGGAAGCAGGGGAGCGGTGGTGATCAGGATCGGACCGATCCGACC
Organism: Gemmatimonadota bacterium; assembly: GCA_003567615.1. Classification (GTDB taxonomy): domain Bacteria; phylum Gemmatimonadota; class Gemmatimonadetes; order Longimicrobiales; family Gaopeijiaceae; genus PWLA01. The sequence continues at coordinate 893 of PWZC01000230.1, forward strand.
TGGGGCGATTCAGGGCGATTCCCCGATGGTTGAGATCCGGATCCATTCAGCATCGGGTACATCCGGGCGCTCCGCCATGGAAGACTTGACCCAACATACCGCTGGGACGGAGCTTCCCTTATCGGTCCAACCTCTCATGGAGCCTCCCGATATGGCCATCCCATCGCCCCGTTCGACCCCCGTCGCCCTCGTCCCCCTCCTGGTGCTCCTCCTGGCTCCGGTGGTGCCGCTCGACGAAGCGGCGGCCCAGGACACGCGCCTCCTCCGGGAGCCCACGGTGAGCGCGGAGCACATCGCCTTCACCCATGGCGGAGACCTCTGGGTGGTGGACCGGGAGGGCGGCGAGGCCCGTCGGCTCACCGCGACCCCGGCGGTGGTGTCGAGTCCTCACTTCTCCCCGGACGGACGGCACATCGCCTTCACGTCGGCCATCTCGGGCACGCCCCAGGTCCATGTGGTGGGGGTGGAGGGGGGGGACCCGGTGCGCCTCACCTGGTACCCCAGCCCCTCCCATGTCCGGGGCTGGACGCCCGATGGAACCCGGATCCTCTTCGCCTCCGGGCGGGAGACGGCCCCCACCCCCCACAATCGGCTCTGGACCGTGCCGGTGGAAGGAGGGACGTCCACCCTTCTCCCCGCTCCCTTCGGCTTTGCCGGCTCCTTCTCCCCTGACGGGAGACGCATGGCCGTGCACCAGACCACGCGCTGGGATCCCGAGTGGAGGGGGTATCGGGGCGGGCAGAACCAACCCCTGGTGCTCCTGGATCTGGAGACGCTGGAGGAAGTCCTCCTGCCCCATGAGCGCTCGTCCGACACCCACCCGGTCTGGCTGGACGGGAAGGTCTACTTCCTCTCGGACCGGGACTGGGCCATCAACGTCTGGGCCTACGATCCCGTCGGCGGCGAGCTGGAGCAGATCACCTTCGAAGACGATGTGGACATCAAGAATCTGGCTGGGGGTGCCGGTGTGCTGGTCTACGAGCACGACGGCTGGATCCATACCCTGGATCCCGCCACCCGGGTCTCGCAGCGGATCCAGATCACGGTCCGGGGCGACTTCCCCTGGGCCCGCCCCCGCTGGGCCGACGTGAGCTCCGACATCCGGGCGGCGGGACTCTCCGCCACAGGAGCCAGGGCGGTGATGGAGGCCCGGGGTGAGATCTTCACCGTGCCAGTGGAGCACGGGAGTGCCCGAAACCTCACCCGGAGCGACGGCGCCGCGGATCGGGCGCCGGTCTGGTCGCCGGACGGGGATTCGGTGGCCTGGTTCTCCGATGACGGGAGCGGCTACCGGCTCCTCATCGGACCCCAGGACGGGCTGGGCGAACCCCGGACCATCGCCATCGGCGAGTCCCGCATGGCCTGGAACCCCTCGTGGTCGCCCGACGGCAGCCGCATCGCCTTCATGGACGACCGAGCCCGGGTCCGGGTGGTGGAGGTGGAGTCGGGACAGGTGGTGACCGCTGATGTGGGTGGCGACTCCAACGACCGGACCGCCACGCGCCCGGTCTGGTCGCCCGACTCCCGCTGGCTGGCCTACGAGAACCGCTTCCCGAACCAGTTCCGCCGCATTGTGGTCTGGTCCGTGGAGAGCGGGGAGACCCAGGTTCTCACCGACCCCATGGCCGACGCCTTCTCCCCGGCGTGGGACCGGGACGGTCGCCATCTCTGGTTCCTGGCGGGCACCGACCTGGGCACCGCCGCCGGCTGGGCCAACACCAGCTCCATCAGCGCCGACCCCACCTACGGGGCCTACGTCATGGTGCTCCGAAGTGACGACGCCACACCCTTCCCCCTTCGCAGCGA
>PWZC01000261.1 GCA_003567615.1 Gemmatimonadota bacterium
AGGCCTCCTCCCCCGTCCTGGAGGGATTGGACGACGCGGACGCGGGGGAGATGCTTCCTGCCGCCTTCCTGAGTCTCGTCTGCAGGGACGGCCGCCGGATCGGCGTGGCCCGCATCGTGGCTCGGCAGGGCTCCGCGTCGCCGGAGGAAGTGGCTCGCTTCGTTCTCAAGCAGATCGCCCGGGGCGTTCAGATCCCGGACCTGGCACAGGCGGGGTAGATGGTCAAGATCCAGAGGTTTCCGCAGGGGGCCCGGGTACGGGTGAAGCGAGGGGATTTCCCGCTGGATCCCTCGTTCGAGGGGCTGGAAGGGATCGTGGTGGTGCTCCATCGGAAGCAGGGAAGTCGGTACTGGGTGCAGCTGGACGGTCGAGAGGGACTGGAGGCCTTCGACGAGTCCGAACTCAGCGCCATCTGGTCTCCGGTATCCATCCGCGAGGCCGGAGCGCACCAGGGTGGAAGCGGGAGCGACGCCGCCTCCTGATCCGGGCCCCGGGCCCACTCGTCTTGGCCCCCCGCCCGCCCTGGGCTATCTTTTAGCGCTGAAGGCTTGCCGCCCCGGCAGTGGTTCACCATCAGGTGACCCCACGCGACCGGGCTTCTCCGGCAGTCCTACGCCCCGACCAGTCAGAAGGCCCGCCGGAACCCTCCGGCCCGAGGCGCGTCCGCCTCCCAGCCACAATGCCTTCCTGCCACATCTAGACTCCCGAGAGGACGAGCGATCCATGGCCAGTGACGTGACCACCGAAGCCCGGACCGAACAGGACACGGAGACCCCTCCCACCGAGGATACCGCCTCCGCCCCGTCCACGTCCGGGTCCGCCACCGAGGCGCTCGTGGCAGCGGAGCTGGGCGGTGATGACCTCCTTGAGATGTACCGGCTCATGGTCACCGCACGGGCGGTGGACGACCGGGAGATCAGCCTCAAGCGGCAGGGAAAGATCTTCTTCCAGATCTCGGGTGCCGGGCACGAGGCGGTGCAGGTGGCGCTGGCCCGGCATCTCCGCTCCGGCTCGGACTGGTTCTATTTCTACTACCGGGACCGGGCCTTCGCGCTGGCGCTGGGTCAGACCCCACTGGATCACCTCCTCCAGGCGGTGGGAGCCGAGGCCGACCCGGCATCGGGAGGTCGGCAGATGCCGGCCCACTTCGGAGATGTGCGCTACCGGATCGTGAGCACCTCGTCGCCTACCGGAACCCAGTTCCTGCAGGCCGTGGGGTCGGCGGAGACCGGATGGCGTGCGGCCCAACTCCAGGAGATGCGGGAGAAGATCGAGGCCTTCGAGGATGACGAAGTGGTGGTGGTGTGCACCGGAGACGGGACCACCTCGGAGGGCGAGTTCTGGGAAGCCATGAACACGGCCTGCAACCTGAAGCTCCCTGTGATCTTCCTGGTGGAAGACAACGAATACGCCATCTCGGTCCCCGTGGAGGTCCAGACTGCCGGGGGGAGCATCTCGAAGCTCCTCACCGGGTTCCCGGATCTCTTCATCATCGAGTGTGACGGGACCGATGTCCGGGACTCGTATGAGAAGTGCGGAGAGGCGGTGGCCTACTGCCGGGCCGGGAAGGGACCGGCGCTGATCCACGCCCACACCGTCCGCCCCTACTCCCACTCCATGTCCGACGACGAGCGCATGTACCGGCCCGAGTCGGAGCGTGAGAAGCAGGCCAAGCGAGATCCGCTGGTTCGGCTCCGCAGCCTGCTCCTGGAGGAGGGGGTGGCCGACGAGGAGGCGCTGGACCGACTCGAGAAGGATGTGAAGGAAGAGGTGGCCCAGGCCGCCGATGAGGCGCTGGAGTATCCGCAGCCGGCGCCGGAGACGGCCATGAAGTGGCTCTTCTCGGAGGAGGTGGATCCCACCGGCCCCGACTTCGACACCGAGGACAGCCCCGCCTACGAGGATGACAAGGAGTACACGGTGGTGGACCTCCTGAACCGGTGCATGAAGGACGAGATGCGTCGGGATCCCAGGATCGTGGTGTTCGGGGAGGATGTGGCCGACGCATCCCGGGAAGCGGCGCTGGACGAGGTGTCCGGGAAGGGCGGTGTGTTCAAGGTGACGCACGGCCTTCAGCGCGAGTTCGGCGGAGTCCGGGTGTTCAACTCGCCCCTGGCGGAAGCCAACATCGTGGGGCGCGCCGTGGGGATGGCGGTGCGAGGGCTCAAGCCGGTGGTGGAGATCCAGTTCTTCGACTACATCTGGCCCGCCTTCCACCAGATCCGGAACGAGGTGGCCACCATGCGTTACCGCTCCGGAGGGAACTGGGCGGCACCTGTTGTCATCCGGGTCACATACGGCGGATACCTGAAGGGGGGTGCCATCTATCACTCCCAGACCGGCGAGACCCTCTTCACCCACACGCCGGGACTCCGGGTGGTGCTCCCCTCCAATGCCGAAGACGCCAACGGGCTGCTTCGGACGGCCATCCGGTGCGAGGATCCGGTGCTCTTCCTGGAGCACAAGCACCTCTACCGACAGGTCTACAACAAGGGGCGCTATCCAGGCTCCGACTACATGGTCCCCTTCGGAAAGGCCAAGGTGGTACGGGAGGGCACGGACCTCACCGTGGTGACCTGCGGGGCGCTGGTGAAGCGGACGATGGATGCGGCCAAGCTGGCGGCGCAGGAAGGCATCGAGGTGGAGGTCATCGATCTCCGCACGCTGAACCCGCTGGACA
>PWZC01000056.1 GCA_003567615.1 Gemmatimonadota bacterium
CCAGGTCATTCCGCATCCAATCGATGGGAGGGTTTCATGCAGTCCTCTTTATGTGAATCTCCGTCACGGGTTCGGCCCGCGATGCGAGGACGGCTGGGCCGGGGGCTCGCCGTCCTGACCCTGGGCCTCCTGGGCTTTGCCCCGGCCCTGGCGGCGCAGGACACCGGAACCGTATCCGGCACCGTCACCTCGGCACGGTCGGGTCAGGCCCTGGCCAGCGTCCAGGTCTTTGTGGCGGGTACGGACCGAGGCACCCTGACCGGAGCCGACGGGCGCTTCACCATCCCCAACGTCCAGCCCGGGGAGTATGAGGTACGGGCTCAGCGGCTCGGGTATCGGGAAGCGGGACAGACGGTCACCGTAGCCGCCGGTGAAACCACCACGATCCAGTTCGCCATGGAGACGGAGGCGCTCCGCCTCGACGACATCGTGGTGACGGGAACCGCAGGACAGGCCCGGCAACGGGAGGTGGGGAACGCCATCACCCAGATCAACGTGGGCGATGTGGCCGATGTGGTTCCCGACGTGGATCAGCTTCTCCAGGGCCGTTCGCCCGGTTTGGGCGTGAGCCAGGCCACCGGGTCCGTGGGCTCCGCCGCCCAGATCCGGCTCCGGGGCGTGGTCTCCGTCTCCCAGTCGAACCAGCCCATCGTATACATCGACGGCGTTCGGGTCCGCAGTGAGCCCTACGACCGGAACCGTCCCGGCGTGGGCTTCACCGGCCGGAGCGCCAACGTGACGCCCGGCCCCCTGGCCGACATCGATCCCGGGGACATCGAGCGGGTCGAGGTGCTGAAGGGCGCCGCCGCCACCACGCTGTACGGGACCGAGGCGTCGGCGGGGGTGATCCAGATCTTCACCCGCCGTGGCCAGTCCGGGGATGCCCAGTGGACGGCCCAGATCGATCAGGGTGCGAACCACCTGCGCGAGTTCGCTCCCGCCGAGAACCCCTTCCTCAACATGGATCCCTTCCTCCGGACCGGGCACCGGCAGCGGTACGCGCTTTCGGTGAGCGGTGGCGGTGAGGCGCTCCAGTACTTCGTGTCCGGCTCCCGGACCCAGAATGAGGGTGTACTCCCCAATGACTATGAGGGCCGGACCACGGTGCGGGGAAACTTCACTTTCTCCCCTCTGGATCGTGTCACGCTGACGTGGAACAGTCAGTACACCCGGAACGAGATTGAGCAGACGGCCTCGGGGAACAACGCCCACGGTCTGACCCTCAACGCCTTCCGGGCCGAGCGGAACTACTTCGGACTCGCCGATCCCGACTCGGTGGGGCTGACGCTGAACCAGGACATCACCACGGATATCGACCGGTTCGTCACCGGTGGAACCGTGGAATTCCGGGCTACCGACACCTTCCTGCATCGCCTGACGGTGGGCTTCGATCAGGCGAACCAGGAGAACCGGAATCTGCGCCCCTTCGGCTTCCGGATGGATCCCCGCGGCATCCTCTCCAACGCCCGGCTTCAGAACTCCATCCTCTCCATCGACTACGTGGCCAACTACGGGTACGAGTTCAACCCGGACTTCATCACCACCTGGTCGTTCGGAGCCCAGAGCGTCACCCAGGAAGAGCAGAAGACCGAAGCGTACGGGGAGATCTTCCCCGGGCCCGGTAACCCCACCGTGAACGCTGCCGGGGAGCGGCTGGGCTTCGAGGATCGGCTCCGCGTCACCAACGCCGGCTTCTTCGGTCAGCTCCTCGTCAACTGGCGGGACCGCTACTTCCTCACTCTCGGAACCCGTGTGGACGGCAATACGGCCTTTGGTGAGGACCTGGGACTCCAGGTCTATCCCAAGGTCTCGGGCTCCTACGTGATCTCCGACGAGGAGTTCTGGAGCCCCTCGTGGGGTTCCATGAAGCTGCGGGCGGCCTGGGGTCAGGCCGGCCGGGCGCCCGGCGCCTTCGACGCTGTGCGGACCTGGAGCCCGGTGGGCTACGGCGGCCGACCCGCCTTCTTCCCGCTGAATGTGGGGAACCCGAATCTGGGGCCGGAGAAGACCACGGAGACCGAGCTGGGCTTCGATGCGTCCTTCCTCGGTGACCGGGTCTCCACCGAGTTCACCTACTACCGGCAGCAGACCACCGATGCGCTGTTCTCGGTGCGGATCCCGGCTTCCGCCGGCTTCTCGCTCTCCCAGCAGGAGAATGTGGGCACGATCCGGAACCAGGGGATTGAGCTGAATGTGAATGCCACCCTCTACGAGGCCCGGGACTGGGGCGTCGACGGTGGAATCAACATCTACACCAACCAGAGCGAGGTGATCGATCTGGGCGGTGCGGTTCCCTTCGCCGCCGGGGGCGGCTGGGTTGAGGAGGGTGAACCGGTCATGGCGGCTCGGGGCTGGCGCCTCATGAACCCCGACGAGATCGGTGAGCCCGACTGGCAACCGAACCAGATCTACGGCCCCCGGCAGCCCACCCACACCCTCGGTGGCTCCCTCTCCCTCCGTCTGCCCGGCGGCATGGGCCTATCGGCCCGGGGTGAGTACCTGGGCGGTCACTACATCTTCGACGGTGCGTCGAACCAGGCCTTCCAGCGGAACATCCGCTGGCCCACCTGCGGACAGGCCGTCTACGACCTCATCGACGCCGGTCAGATCGAGACCCTCACGGCGTGGCAGCGCGGCCACTGCATCCAGCGGAATTACCGCACCGGATCCAC
>PWZC01000321.1 GCA_003567615.1 Gemmatimonadota bacterium
GCAGAAGAGCAAGGAGAAGCGAAGGGGTCTGCCTACGGGACCCGGAGGTGCGAAAACGAAGCATGGAGAATTTCCTGTCTTTGGACGACTCGAAATGATTGCCACCAAGTCTCGTAAATTTTCGAATGGTTCGAAAGGCGTCCGAAACGCCGTCGCTAGGCCCCCCATCATCCCCGGCACCATTCATCCACCGTCACGCGGCTTGACCCACCCACACCCTCCTCACGCCTCCAGGCCCTCCCTGCTAGATTCCCCTCTTGGGGGTGGAGAATCGTGCACTCTCCGACTTCCGGAACCGAACGTCACCTCAAGGAGGAGGAATACCCATATGAGACTCAACGGACGAGTGGCCGTCATTACCGGAGGAGCCGGGGGCATCGGACTCGCAACCGCACGCCTGTTCCTCGCCGAGGGAGCGGCCGGGGTTCACCTGGTGGACCTGAGCGAAGAGGCCCTTACCGAGGCCGCCGCAGAGCTGGACGGGGAGCGGGTCGGGATCTCCGTGGCCGATGTCTCCCGGGACGAGGAGGTGGCTCGGTACATGTCGGAAGCGATGGAGCGATTCGGCCGTGTGGATATCCTCTTCCTGAATGCCGGTGTCGAGGGCGTGGTCAAGCCTCTCGAGGAGTATCCCGAGGAGACCTTTGACCTGGTCATGGGGGTGAATGTGAAGGGGGTCTGGCTGGGTTTGAAGCACGGATTCCCGGCACTCGAGGCCTCTGGAGGAGGCAGTGTGATCATCACGTCCTCGGTGGCGGGTCTCGAAGGCACACCCAATGTGAGCGCCTACACCACCAGCAAGCACGCCACCATCGGACTCATGCGCACTGGCGCTCTGGAAGGGGCATCCAGGGGGATCCGCGTCAACTCCATCCACCCCTCTCCGGTGGACAACCGCATGATGCGGTCGCTGGAAGAAGGGTTCGCGCCCGGTGCCGGTACCGACGCGAAGAAGGGATTCGAGGGAATGATCCCGCTGGGGCGCTATGCCGACAATGACGAGATCGCCTCGGTGGCCCTCTTCCTGGCCTCCGATGAGAGTCGCTTCATGACCGGTGCCGTCATTCCGGTAGACGGTGGAATGACCGCCTGACCGATCCCTGACGTGCCCCCCGGGACGGCGCCCGGTCCCACTGGGGCCCCTCCCGGGGGGCTGCGGCTCACCCTCCCCGCACAACCCCGACGCCTCCCGGGGGGAGGGCCATCCCGCCATCTTCCCACCGCACCCGGTCGCTGGACGTCAGCATCGTCGACGGGCCGGGGACATGGGGGATGGGGACCAGACAGTCACGGGATCCCAGGTTCACACAGACCCGGAATCGGCCTCGTGCCATGACGAGCCACCCGTCGCTGTGGGACCAGCGGACACGAGCCATGTCCCCATCGCGGAAGTCCGGTTGGCCCTTCCGGAGGCGCAACAGGGACCGGGTCCACTCCAGGACCTCCCGGTTCCCCGCCCGGTCCCGCTCGTCCCAGTCGAGAACCGACCGGAGATGGGTCTCCGGATCCTGCGGGTCCGGCACCTCCTCCGGATCCCATCCGAACGCCTCGAACTCCCGACGACGCCCCTCCCGAACCGCTCGTCCCAACCCCGGATCCCGCAGATCGGTGAAATACTGGAAGGGTGAGCCGGCGGCCCACTCCTCGCCCTGGAAGAGAAGCGGGACGTGGGGCCCCAGGAGCGTAACCGCCAACGCGGCCTTCAGGTGATCCCTGGAGATGAGGTGGCCCAGTCGATCCCCCAGAGCACGGTTCCCCACCTGGTCATGGTTCTGGGCGAAGGAGACCAGACGATCCCCCCGTGGCTTGCCAAACGGCCGACCGTGGCTCCGCCCCCGGTGCCGCGACATCCCGCCGGCCTGAACGAACCCCTCCTCCAGTGCCCGGGCCAGCGGCTTCATGCCGCCGAAATCCCGGTAGTACCCCTGCTCCTCGCCGGTGAGAAGCGCGTGGAGGGAGTGATGGAAATCGTCCGACCACTGAGCGTCCATCCCGTGACCTCCCGCCTCAGGAGGGAGGGTGGTCCTGGGATCGTTCAGGTCGCTCTCGGCAATGATCACCAGATGCCGCCCCAACCCTCGTCCCAGGCGATGCACCTCCTGCGCCAACTCTTCCACGAAGGGCAGGGCCGAGCGGTCATGGAAGGCGTGGACGGCGTCGATCCGAAGACCGTCCACACGGTAGTCCCGGAGCCACATCCTGGCATTGTCCAGGAAGAAACGCCGGACCTCGTGACTTCCGAAGCCGTCCAGATTCACCGCCGCCCCCCAGGGCGTGGCGTAGTGGTCGGTGAAATACGGTCCGAAACGCGCCAGGTAATTCCCCTCGGGTCCCAGATGGTTGTAGACAACGTCCAGAATCACCGCGAGACCCCGTCGATGGCACGCATCCACGAACCGCTTCATCCCCTGGGGGCCTCCGTATGTCGAGTGCGGTGCATAGAGGGCCACCCCGTCGTATCCCCAGCCCCGATCCCCGGCGAAATGGGCCACCGGCATGAGTTCGACGTGGGTGACGCCCAACTCCACCAGATGATCCAGGCGGGGAATAGCCGAATCGAAGGTCCCGCCGGATGTGAAGGTCCCGAGATGGAGCTCGTAGATCACGGCGGCCCCCAGGGGAACAGCCTGAAAACCCTGGTCCGACCAGGGGAAGGGCTCCACGGGCAGCGTTCGGGACGGGCCGTGGACCCCTTCCGGTTGCCACGGGGAACGGGGATCCGGAAAGGGCCCCTCGTCATCCACCAGGAACGCGTAGGGCGTTCCCTCGGGTCGGGTGGGAAGGGAGGCCCGCCACCATCCGCCCTTCTCCCATGTCATGGGAATCCGCTCGTTCCCCGACTCCACCTCCATCCGGTTCGCGGCCGGCGCCCAGACGCGGATCTCCGTGTCCGGATGTTCCCGCTGAGCCATTGCCCCCTCCGTCGGGTTCGTCATGATCCATCCACTGAATCGTGCACGAGGAGCGCGACCGGGAACCGGGCCAGGAGTTCCTGCACCGGCACCTCACCTCCCGGCCTCACCTCCAGGGTGAATTGGTTCCGCCACGCCCCCGGAGGAAGCTGGACGCAGGTATCCTTCCAACCCGCGGTCCGCCCCACGGAGAACCGCGGTGCCAACACCGCCACCCTCCCCCCCCGAAGGAATCCGACGACGCCCCGGGCCTCGGCTCCCCCAACCTCCAGGGACTCGTAGGTACCGGAGGGTCCAAAGGGATCCGGGTGATCCCGACGAAGCGCCAGGCAGCGTTGGATCACGTGCATCTTGGGAAGGCCTTCGTCCATCCCGGCCAGGATGGATTCCGTGTGGGGATCCGACCCGGATGTCTCCAGAAGCCGGTCGAGGATCCGCTGGCGGTGAGCGAAATCCACCGGGCGCCGGTTGTCCGGATCCACCAGACTGAGATCCCAGAGTTCGCACCCCTGGTAAATGTCCGGCACGCCTGGAGCGGTGAGCTTGATCAGGGTCTGGGACAGGGCGTTCAAGCGCCCGGGCCCCAGGATCGTCTCCACGAACGCCTCCACCCCGTCCAGAAACCCCTGGTCGCCCATGATGGCCCGGCAGAATCGGCGCACGTCCTCCTCGTACCCGGCGTCGGGGTCGGTCCACGAGGTACGGAGCTTGGCCTCCCGGATGGCCTTCTCCATGAACGCAAGGAGTCGCTCCGGCGACAGGGGCCAGGCCCCCACCAGGGTCTGATAGACGAGGTATTCGGTCCCCCCATCCACAGCCCCGCTCAGCCCGGCGTTATGTCGCCGCCAATCCCGCACGACGCGGGCCCACGCCGCCGGCATCTCCGAAAGGACGTGGAGGCGAGCCCGGACATCCTCACTCCGCTTCGTGTCGTGGGTCGATGTGGTGAGAAGGGTTTGCGGCCGGCGGGACTGAATCCGCCGACATGCGTCGTGGAAGGCCTCGACGGTCACGCCGAATCGGCGGGGATCCCCCCCCACCTCATTCAACGAGGTCAGTCGGTGGTATCGGTAGAAGGCCGTATCCTCGACGCCCTTGGCCATGACGGGACCGGTCAGTTCCTGGAACCGGAGCACGAAATCCTTCTCGGGCCGGCCCGGGTGTCGCAGGTGGAGGAGGTCGGCGATGAAGCGGAGCGGATCGGGCCAGAGGTGAGGGGCCGACGCCCGGGCGGCAGCCACGGCCCGGTCGATCACCCGGGCGTCGTCGGCACTGGGCGCCCCGTCCCCGGGACGGATGTAGGTGCGATAGACCGGGAAGGAGGCGGCCACTTCCACCAGGGCATCCCGCAGGTCGGTCTCGGTGTGATCCCGATCCTGTGGATGCCCTCGGCAAACCCCCTGAAGGAGGGCCACCAAACGATTCAGGTCGCTTCCCAGGAGTCGGCGAAAGGCCAGCTCCTTGCAACGGTGGACCCCCTCCGAGAAGGAATCATTGAATCCGGAAAATTCCCGGTGGATCCCCGAAAGCCCCTCTTCACCGGCGGGGTCGACGAAGAGCCCTCCCACCAGATTCAGGAACTCGTACCCCGTGGTCCCGGCGATGGGCCAACTCCCGGGGAGCTCCTCCCCGGTCTCCAGGATCTTCTCGGCAACAATCCAGGTGGCGGGCAACTCGCCCGCCAGCCGCTCCAGGTAGCCGCCGGGATCCAGCAGACCGTCCGGGTGATCGATCCGGAGCCCATCCACCTCGCCGGCCCGGACGGCTTCCAGAATACGCCCATGGGCATCCTCGAACACCTCGGGCTGGTCCATGCGCAGGGCAACCAGCTCATTGATATGGAAGAATCGCCGGTATCCCAGTTCGGATCGGGCGAGTCGCCAGTGTGCCAGCCGATAGTTCTGAAGCCCCAGAAACCGGTCCATGAGCTCCGGATCGTCCCCCCACGACGACAGGGTACCGGCCAGCGTCCCCGCCACCGAAGGCGAGTCCGCGATGAGTCGACCCAGATAGCCCAGGAGAACGGTGCTCTCCCGATGGCGCCGAAGGGCCACGGGATGACCCGGTGCGGGGGCGCGCGGGAGACTCCTCAGTGCCGAGGCCAGCGTTTCAAGCTCGTCGGCCTCGACGGTCACATCCCTGGCGACACGAGCAAGGATTTCGCCCAACGACGCCGCATCCACGGGGAACCGGTGATCCTCGAACACCACCTGGAACCGCGCCCCGTCCCTCACCAGGCGGATCCGGCCGGCCGCCACCACCCGACCCACATGATCATCCAGGACCGGAAGGAGGATGGCGTTCCCACCATCCGCCTCCGCCGCCTGCCAATCCACATCGAAGTGACCGGCGTATCGGCTGGACAGGCCGTGCTCCAGGAGGTCCCACCACCAGGGGTTCTCCGGTCCGGACACGGCCATGTGGTTGGGGACGATGTCCAGGATCGCCCCCAGGCCCTCCGCACGGAGTGAATCCATGAGTCGCCGGTACCCCTCTTCCCCCCCCAGATCCCGGCTCATGCGCGACGGATCCACCACGTCGTAGCCGTGGGTACTCCCTGGCGCCGCCTGGAGGCAGGGAGAGGTGTACAGATGACTCACGCCCAGTGCGGCCAGGTAATCGGCGAGACCGGCGGCTCCGTCGAAGTCCATGGTCGGCCCCATCTGAAGCCGATAGAGGGCGCGAAGGTCAGGAGGCACGGCGGTAGAGCCGGAACGTCCGACCCTCCAGCAACTCGGCGTCGCCGGCCGCACGCGTTTCGCCGCCGTCCGGTGCTCCCGCCCCGGCCTCTTCTCCATCCCCCGCCTCTGCTCCGCCCTCTTCCCTGGCTCTGCCGTCCTCCTCGGCTGCCGGCACCACCCCCCGCGGCCACCCGCTGTCCAGTACGACCTGCCACCGCTCACCCACAGGAGGACCCGGCAGCCGGAAGGGGACGTCCTCCGCCGCCGCGTTGAACAGCAGGAGGAAGGAGTCGTCCTGGATCGGGCGCCCCTGCGGATCGGGATCCGGGAGTTCGTCCCCGTTGATGAACACCATGAGAGAGCGGGCGAAGGCCGTATCCCAGTCGGCGTCGGTCATCTCCGTACCGTCGGGGCGGAACCAGCCCACATCCAGGGCCCCGCTCCCGCGGATGGACCGTCCCTGGAACCAGCGCCGTCGCCGAAACACCGGGTGTTCCCGCCGGAGCCGGATGACCCGACGGGTGAAGGCCAGGAGATCCTCATCGACGTCGTCCCAATCGAACCAACTGATCTCGTTGTCCTGACAGTAGGCGTTGTTGTTGCCCCCCTGGGTGCGGCCCAACTCGTCGCCCCCCAGGAGCATGGGGATCCCCTGAGACAGGAGGAGCGTGGCGAGGATGTTCCTCTGCTGGCGCGCCCGGACACGGGCGATGTCCTCGTCCTCGGTGGGGCCCTCCTCTCCATGGTTCCATGACCGGTTGTCATCCATTCCGTCCCGGTTTCCTTCCAGATTGGCCTCGTTGTGCTTCTCGTTGAATGAGACCAGGTCCCGGAGGGTGAACCCGTCGTGGGCCGTGACGAAGTTGATGGATGACCGGGGCCGTCGACGGTTCTCCTGATAGAGATCGGGGCTTCCGGTGAGGCGAAGGGCGAACTCACCAAGCTTGGCCTCGCTCCCTCGCCAGTAGTCCCGCACCGTATTCCGGTACTTCCCGTTCCACTCGGCCCAGCCGGGGGGGAAGTTCCCCACCTGGTAGCCGCCGGGACCCACATCCCAGGGCTCGGCGATGAGCTTGACCTCCGCCAGGACCGGGTCCTGCTGCACCATCTGGAAGAAGGGCGCCAGCATGTTCACATCGTACAACTCCCGGGCCAGCGCCGAGGCCAGGTCGAACCGGAAGCCGTCCACCCCCATGGCCGTGACCCAGTAGCGAAGGCTGTCCATGATGAGCTGGACCACCCGGGGCTCGGGGAGGTTCAGGGTGTTCCCCGTACCCGTGTAGTCCATGAAATAGCGCGGCTCACCCTCCACCAGGCGGTAGTAGCTGCGGTTGTCGGTTCCCTTGAACGAGAGGGTGGGGCCGAAGTGGTTCCCTTCGCCGGTGTGGTTGTAGACCACGTCCAGGATGACCTCGATCCCGGCCCGGTGCAGGGTTCTCACCATCTCCTTGAACTCCCTTACCGCGCCCTGGGGCGTCGGGGACGAGGAGTACCGGGGGTCCGGCGCAAAATAGCCCAGGGTGTCGTAGCCCCAGTAGTTCCGGAGCCCCTTCTCCACAAGGTGGTGCGAATCCACGAAGTAGTGCACCGGCATGAGCTCCACCGCCGTAATACCGAGCTCCTTCAGGTGTGCCACCACCGACGGGTGGGCGAGACCGGCGTAGCGCCCCCGTAGCTCTTCGGGCACGTCCGGGTGGCGCACCGTCATGCCGCGCACGTGGGTCTCGTAGATGATGGTCCGGTGCCACGGCGTGCGCGGGCGAAGGTGGTCCTCTCCTTCCCAGTCGAAGTGCTCATCCACCACCACCGATCGCGGGGTGAAGGGGCCGCTGTCCCGGTCGTCCCGGCTCAGATCCTCGTCCGGATCCCCCATCCGATACCCGAACAGGGCATCGGTCCATTGCGGGTATCCTTCTATGGCCTTCGCGTACGGGTCCAGGAGTAGCTTGGCCGGGTTGAACCGGTGCCCCTCTTCCGGCTGATAGGGCCCGTGGACACGGTAGCCGTAGCGCTGCCCTGGCCCCACACCGGGCAGGTAGCCGTGCCATACATCGGCCGTCCGCTCGTTCAGGTCGAAGCGTGCCGTCTCGCCTCCGCCCTCGTCGCCGCCGCGAAACAGGATCAACTCGACACGTGTGGCGTGACGGGTGAAGAGGCTGAAGTTCACCCCCGAGCCGTCCCATGACGACCCGAGGGGGTAGAAATGACCCGGCCAGAGCTCCATCCCACGTCCTCCTGCGTCGAATTTGAACATCCATGGGGAAAATCCGAACCTGGATTCGGATTTTTTTCAGGAGCGGTGCCCCCCGCTCCCCGTCGTGCGTCCCCACGTGCCGTCAGGCGCCTGGGATCCGGCAGTCACCGGTGGGCAGCGGAGCCAGTCGCTCCAGAATCTCCGTCGACGGCCCGCGGACCCGTTCCACCCGCCCCTCGTTCAGCACTACCACAACGCCCCGATTCCCCACAGGATCCAGGCGCACATGCGCCCACCACCGACCGTTGGAGCCCGCATGCTGATAGACCGGACACCCCGCGGGGGTCCCATCCTCCCTGGCCACGATCCCCCAACCCAGGGCATATCCGGGAGAACCCGGGGGAGGGGTAATCAGACGCACCCACGTCTCCGTGCTCAACAACTCCGGGCTCCCGACTGCACGGTCGCCCCGGATTCCCTCCAGCACGGTGGTCAGGAATGCTCCGTAGTCCTCCAGCGTCATGTGGATGCGCCCGGCAGGACTCATGGCCGGGGGGTTGTCGGCCAGTCCCTCGGGGGGTATGGGAAGGAGCAGGTCGCCCATCCCACCCAGGTGGCCCCAGGGCTCGGAAGGGGCGTCCCGGGTCCCGTCCACGCCGGGGGGGCCCATCCCACCCGACGAGAGCCCCAGGGGAGAGAACACCTCCGAATGGACCAGTTCCTCCCAGGATGACCCCGTCGTCACCTCCATGAGGATGGCCGCCATCACGTATCCGGCATTGGAGTAGAGGAAGGCGCCCGGCGGTCCGCCCGGCTCCCCGGCCAGGATCCGGCGAGCGAAGTGCAGACGGTCGACGCGGGCATCCCGTTCCCGGTCCGGCCCCAGGATGGCCATGGCATCGGCGGCCGGAAGGTTGGCAGGCATGCCGGCTGTATGGCTCAGGAGCTCGACAAGCGTGGCCCGGGCAGCCCAGTCGGGAAGCGGTCCCCACCGGGCAGCCTCGTCCACATGGGCCAGTGGGGTTTCCCAGTCCAGGATGCCCTTCTCCACCAGCCGGCCTGCCAGGACCGCGGTCATGGCCTTCCCATTGGACCCCAGGTGCCAGCGGTCGCCTCGCTCCACGGGAATCCCACTCCCGTGGATGCGCTCACCGGTCACGGCGAAGTGAACCACTCCATTCTCCACCAGCAGCACCCCCGCCGCCGGCGACCCCGCCTCCACCAGCTCCGACGCCAGCGCCTCGAGTCCATGGGTCTGGGCTTCCAGGTGGCCCACCCAACCCAGGCCGAACCCGGCCAGGGCGCCGATCCAGAGGCCCGCAACCGGTGACCACGCGGTCCGCAGGCGGGCGGACGCCGAAGCCCGCATTGAATCCCCGCCGCCGGAGCCCCAACTTCCTCCTTCCCCGGGCGCCCAATGGCCCCGCTCTTCCTGACTCATTTCCGTCCCCCCTGCTGTGACCGAAACCCATCTATCGCCGCCCCGACTCATCGACCTCGCTCCCCGCGTGGCCAAGGACCTGGGCCTTCCCGCCGCCGGGGTCCGAGGCGCGCTGGAACTCTTCCAGGACGGAGCCACCCTCCCCTTCATCGCCCGTTACCGTAAGGAAGCCACCGGCGGACTGGACGAAGTCCAGCTCGGCGCGCTCCGGGACCGGGGTGCCTACCTGGTGGAGCTGGAAGAACGGCGTCTGACCATCCTGGAGTCGCTGGCCGAGTCGGAGGTGCTGACACCCCAGCTGGATCGGGCCGTCCGAGGGGCCGCCACGAAGCAGGATCTGGAAGACATCTACCGCCCCCACCGGCCCAAGCGCAGAACCCGGGCCACCATGGCGGTGGAGCGGGGTCTGCTCCCCCTCGCCGACAGCGTCTGGGAGGGGAAGGTGGACGATGCCGGAGCCCGGCGCCAGGCTCGGGACCTGGTGGATCCGGACCGGGAGGTGGCGGACATGGAGGCGGCGCTGGCGGGAGCCCGGGACATCCTGGCGGAGCGCGTGGCGGAGGAGCCGCACCTGCGAGGTCGGGTTCGGGAGCTGATGCGGACCCGGGGCGTGGTCTCCAGCTCGTTGGCCCGAGGTGCCAAGGAGCACCCCCTTCGCTCCCGCTTCCGGGACTACGAGTCGCACACCGAGCCGGCCCGATCCATCCCGTCCCATCGGATCCTGGCCATCCGCCGCGGCGAGGCCGAGGGTGTGCTCTCCTGGAAGATCGAGGGCGTCGAGGAAGAGATCCACCAGGAGACCCGCCGGGTGGCCCTCGGCCGCCGCCGGGCCCGCCACACCCTGGAGCTGGTGGCCGAGGACGCCGCACGACGCCTCCTTGGACCCTCCGTCGCCACCGAGGTGGCTTCGGAGCTGAAGGACCGAGCCGACGCCGAGGCCATTCGGGTGTTCGGCCAGAACCTGGAGCAGCTTCTTCTCCAGCCCCCGGCAGGCGAGCGGGGTGTCCTGGGGCTGGATCCGGGCTTCCGGACGGGGGTCAAGGCAGCGGCGGTGTCGGCAACGGGGGCGGTGCTGGAGACGGGCACCCTCTTCCTCCATCGGGAAGACGCCTTCCAGGATGAGCTCCAGAGCCTGTTGAAGCGCCACCGGCCTGAGCTGGTGGCCGTAGGCAACGGCACCGCCTCCCGGGAGACCCTCGCGCTGGTTCGTCAGGTACTGGAGACCCTGCCTGCCCAGCGTCGACCGGAGGCGGTGCTGGTGAACGAAGCCGGTGCCTCCGTCTATTCCGCCTCCATCCTGGCACGAGACGAACTACCCGGCCTGGATGTGACCCTTCGTGGGGCCGTCTCCATCGCCCGCCGGCTGCAGGATCCACTGGCCGAGCTGGTGAAGATCGACCCCCGCTCCATCGGGGTGGGCCAGTATCAGCACGACGTGAACCAGCCGGCCCTTCGGGATCGTCTGGATCAGACGGTGGAGGTGTGCGTGAACCGGGTCGGCGTCGAGGTCAACACCGCCTCCCCTGCCCTTCTAGCCTATGTGGCAGGGATCGGCCCCACCCTGGCCCAGCGGATCGTGGAGACGCGGGAGCGACAGGGAGGATTCCGGGAGCGGCGCGAGCTGCTGGACGTCCCGCGACTGGGCCCGAAGGCCTTTGAGCAGGCGGCGGGATTCCTTCGGGTCCGCGGTGGTGCCCACCCCCTGGACGCCACCGCCGTCCACCCCGAGCGGTATGACCTGGTCTCGTCCGTGGCCTCGGACCTGGGGATGGACGTCGCGGACCTGGTGGGGAACGAGGCCGCGCTGGAGCGCCTGGAGTCGACGCTGGACCGCTACGTCTCGGAACGGGTGGGGCGCCCCACCCTGGAAGACATCCTGGCGGAATTGCGCCGTCCGGGACGGGACCCCAGGGACCGCTTCCAGCCCCCGGAATTCCGCGAAGACGTCCGCTCGCCGGAAGACCTCAAGCCCGGGATGCGCCTGGGTGGCGTCGTCACCAACGTGGTGGCATTCGGGGCCTTCGTGGACGTGGGGGTGCACCAGGACGGTCTGGTCCACGTGTCGGAGCTCACCGACGGGTACGTCCGGGATCCGTCGGAGGTGGTGAAGGTGGGTCAGGCGGTGCAGGTCACCGTTCTCTCGGTGGATCTGGACCGGGGCCGGATCGGCCTCTCCATGCGCGCCGACTCGTCGGAGCGCGCCCAGCCGTCCGCCCAGAGGGGAGACCGACGGTGACCCACGGGGGCCTCACCCTCCTGCTCGTCATCTTTCTGGTCCACCTGGTGGCTTTCGTCACCCTGTGGATCCGGCGACGGGAACGCTACCACCTGGCCGTGGTCTTCACCTTCGTCCTGCTGGTGGGAGCCACTGCGGCCCGCCTTTTCATTCCCCAGGTGGAGGTGGCGGGCGTATCCGTACCCGACGCCCTCCGTATGGCGTCGTGGCCGGCGGCGGCCTTCAGCGTGGGTTGGACGCTCCTTCGCCTTCGCCGACGACTCCGCCGCCTAAGCCTGGGACGTGGAGCGGATCCGCCGGCCTCGGGGTAGAGGGATACCGCCATCGTACTCCAAGCCACCACATCTGCGCACTCCATGATCCCCTTCGCCTTCCGGCGGACCCTCGGGTCCTCACTCGCGCTTGCCCTTGCCCTGACCACCGGATGCGCCGCCGACACCGACGGATCGGCCGACACGGTGGAGTTCGTCGTCATGGGAACCACCGATGTCCACGGTCAACTGGTTCCGTGGGA
>PWZC01000153.1 GCA_003567615.1 Gemmatimonadota bacterium
ACTCGGGCCAATGAGCTGGCTGAGAAGGCCGAGATGGCGAATGTGGCCAAGAGTGAGTTCCTGGCCAATATGAGCCACGAGATCCGAACCCCCATGAACGGCATCATCGGGATGACCGGCCTCCTCATGGACTCGGAACTATCCCCTGAGCAGCGAAGACGAGCCGAGGTGGTGCGCTCCAGCGCCGAATCCCTCCTCCGGATCATCAACGACATCCTGGATTACTCCAAGATCGAAGCCCGCAAGCTGGAGCTGGAAATCGTTTCGTTCGACCTGCACGTTCTCCTGGATGACGCGGTGGAGGCCCTCTCGGCAGTGGCCGCCGGTAAGGAGATCGGAATCGGACTGGACATCTCACCCGATGTACCGATCCGGCTCCGAGGCGACCCCGGCCGCGTCCGCCAGATCCTCTCCAACCTTCTCCACAATGCGGTGAAGTTCACCTCCCGCGGGAGCATCACCCTGACCGTGAGGGCGGAGGCGGGCGGGGGAGATCAAATCCAGGTGCACTTCAGCGTTCGCGACACGGGGATCGGGATTGCCCGCGAGAAGCTGGCCCGCCTCTTCAGCAAATTCACCCAGGCCGATACCTCCACCACCAGGGAATTCGGTGGCACGGGACTTGGGCTTGCCATCTCCAAGGAGCTGGCCGAGCTCATGGGCGGGCAGATCGGAGTCAAGAGCCAACTGGGGAGGGGATCCGAGTTCTGGTTCACCGTCCCCTTCGAGCTCTGTGAAGAGCCCGTGCAGGAAGAGCGCTCCGATTCCCAATGGAACCCGGGAGACTCCGGCTCCACCCCCCCGGGCCGACCTTCGCCGGTGGGCTACGCCGGACGATTCGCCGGTTCCCGGGCCCGCATTCTCGTGGTGGAAGACAACATCATCAACCAGCAGGTGGCGCTGGGCGTGCTCCACCGGATGGGTCTACGGGCCGATGCCGTGGCCAACGGACTGGAGGCGGTGAGAGCCCAGGAGGTCATGCCCTATGACCTCATCCTCATGGACGTGCAGATGCCCGTCATGGATGGCTTCGAGGCCACGCGGGCCATTCGGGCGGCCGAGAGCCCGGAGCAATCCCGGGCCGTTATCATCGCCGTCACGGCCCACGCAATGAAGGGGGACGAGGAAGCGTGCCGAGCGGCGGGGATGGACGACTATCTTTCCAAACCCCTGACGCCGGCCGGTCTCGCCGGAAAGGTGGAGGTCTGGCTCGGTCGGGAGGTCATCACCTGACTCGGAGCGGTGCCAAGGGATTGCGCCACCTGGGCGCTGAACTCACGTTGCTTCCTGACCCTTCTTGCTGGAAGCAGCCTTCGGTCGCGAAAGGAATCCATAGCGAGCTGCCTGCGTGCCGCTGTCGATCCCGTGGTGGTATCTCCCTGCGTCTCTCCCCCAGCCCTTCCTGCCCCACCCCATGAACCACCCCCCCCTGCTCTCCCGGATTCTGCCCATCTTCGTGCCCGCTCTACTGATCCTGACCACACCCGTTTGGGGGCAGGCCCAGTCCCTTCCATCGGAAGCCGGCTCGCTCATCGTCATCGGAGGAGGGTTGGACCGGGACAATGAAGCCGTTTACCGGGCGATCCTGAACGAACGTCACGGGGATGGACCGGTTTGCGTGATTCCCACGGCCGGGGGCACTCCTGAGCGTTCCATGGAGTCCGCCGTGTCCCGGATCGATCGATGGGGAGGCGAGGGTGCGGCCCATGGCCTTCTGCTGACACTCGATTCACCTGAACGGGCCGACGCACCCGGTGTGGCGGAAGAGATGGAGAGCTGCTCCGGCTTTTTCTTTACCGGTGGCGCTCAGTCCAGAATCACCGACTTCTTCCTCCCGGAGGGCAGGGAAACCGTGGCCTACACCGCCCTCCTGAGCCGTTTCCTCTCAGGGGCGGTGGTAGCGGGCTCCAGCGCCGGAGCGGCGATGATGTCGGACCCGATGATCGCTGGAGGGAGCAGCGCCGGCGCTCTGGAGCGCGGCCTTGGGAATGCCGAGAGCGAACCCGGCGTGCGAATCACCAGGGGTATGGGCCTCATCGACGGAGTGCTCTTCGACCAGCACTTCCTTGCTCGGGGACGGATGGGGCGTCTCTGGGTGAGCGTATCGGAAATGACCGAGGTGGCATGGGGCGCGGGAATCGACGAGGACACGGCACTCCTGATACGTGGCCATCAAGCCGAGGTGATCGGGTCCTCCGGAGTCGTACTGGTGGCCCCCGCCCCACAAGGAATGCCCGAAGCAGATCACCATCGGCGGAACATCCGCCTTCGAGTCGACCTGCTGGGAACCGGTGATCGCCTCGACCTGAACACCCTCAGCGTCGAGCCGGACTCCCGAAAGACGGAGGTCCGGGGAAATGGACACTCCATGGGGCAGGCCGAGTTCACCGGTGAAGGGTTGTTCGACCGATGGACCTTCCTCCACCTGTTCACGCACATCGGGTCGTGGCAAGCCGATCAGGCGGTCTTCACCGCCCATGGACGCTCCATTGAGATTGAGCGGGGACCCGGATTCAGGGCATTGCAAGAGCCTGGAGGGGCTGGCGTCGGCGTGGAGGGGACGCCAAGGGGGCTGACGGTGGGACCACTCTTCGTCACCCTGGGGGATGCGGATCTCACCCGCCCCTAGGTCGGATCCAGAAAGAAGCCGACGGGAGCAAAGTTGTCCGG
>PWZC01000006.1 GCA_003567615.1 Gemmatimonadota bacterium
CAGCCCCGCACCAGCCCGTACAACCCGGAGCCGGTGGGGATCCTCTACGTGGACCACTGCGTGGGGAATGTGGAACTGGGGAAGATGGATGAGTGGGTGTCCTACTACGAGCGGGTCATGGGGTTCAAGAACCTCATCTCCTTCGATGATACGGACATCTCCACGGAGTACACCTCCCTCATGTCCAAGGTGGTGGCCAACGGGAACGAGCGGATCAAGTTCCCTATCAACGAGCCCGCCCAGGGGAAGAAGAAGTCCCAGATCGACGAGTACCTGGAGTTCTATCGCGGGCCCGGCGTCCAGCACCTGGCCCTGGCCACCGACGACATCCTCGCCACTGTATCCCGCCTCCAGGATCGGGGCGTGGAGTTCCTGAACGTCCCCACCACCTACTACGACGAACTTCAGGACCGGGTCGGCACCATCGACGAACCAGTGGATGAGCTGGCCCGACTGGGGATCCTGGTGGACCGGGATCCGGACGGCTACCTGCTCCAGATCTTCACCAAGCCCGTCCAGGACCGCCCCACCCTCTTCTACGAGATCATCCAGCGCAAGGGAGCCCGTTCCTTCGGGAAGGGGAACTTCAAGGCGCTGTTTGAAGCCATCGAGCGGGAGCAGGCGCTCCGCGGCAACCTCTGAACCACGGAGAACCCCATGCCCATCTATCACACCCTGGGACGCATCCCCCCCAAGCGGCACATCGCCTTCCGGAAGGAGGGCGGTGGAATCCACTCGGAGCAGCTCATGGGGCACGAGGGCTTCACCGGCACCTCGTCGCTCCTCTACCACCTCCACCCTCCCACCACCATCAAGGAGGTGCGGCGGGTGGCGGACATGAAGCTGGAGGAGGATCCGGACCCGACGCTGAGGCACCGTCACTTCCGGACGTCGGGAATCGCGCCGGGAGGTAGCCCCACCATGGACCGGACACCGCTCCTCTTCAACGCCGACATCGCCATGTACTACGTGGTGCCGGACCGGGAAGACGAACACTTCTACCGGAATGCCCAGGCGGACGAGGTGGTGTATGTGGCGAAGGGGGGCGGCGTTCTCCAGTCCCAGTTCGGGAACCTCCCCTTCCGCGAGGGCGACTACGTGGTCATCCACCGGGGGATCATGCACCGGTGGACCTTCAACTCCGAGGCCGGTACGCCCCATCTCCTGGTCATGGAGAGCCGAGGGCATGTGCGGTGGCCACGACGCTACCGGAACGAGTTCGGCCAGTTGGTGGAGGGCGCCCCCTTCGCCGAGCGGGACATCCACCGTCCGGCGGAGCTCGTGACCCACGACGAGATGGGCGACTTCCCCATCTACGTGAAGCAGTATGACGCCATCACCGAGATGATCCTGGACCACCACCCCTTCGATGTGGCGGGGTGGGACGGATACTTCTACCCGTGGACCTTCAACATCCTCGACTTCGAGCCCATCGTGGGGCGGGTCCATCAGCCCCCGCCGGTGCATCAGACCTTCCAGGGAGACGGCTTCGTCATCTGCTCGTTCTGCCCCCGGCCGTACGACTTCCACGAGGATGCGGTGCCGGCGCCGTACAACCACTCCAATGTGGATTCGGACGAGGTCCTCTTCTACTGCTCCAAGGAGTT
Source organism: Gemmatimonadota bacterium (assembly GCA_003567615.1). Taxonomy (GTDB): domain Bacteria; phylum Gemmatimonadota; class Gemmatimonadetes; order Longimicrobiales; family Gaopeijiaceae; genus PWLA01. Next base: position 1,608 of record PWZC01000006.1, read on the forward strand.
CATGAGCCGGAACGGGATCGAGTGGGGCTCCATCACCCATCATCCGGACGGACTCCCCCATGGGCCCCACCCCGGTCGGTACGAGTCTTCCATTGGACAGAAGTTCACCGATGAGCTGGCGGTGATGATGGACTCGTTCCGGCCCCTCAAGGTGGCGAAGGCCGTTCTCCCCATCGAGGATGAGAGCTACCATCGGTCGTGGATCGAAGCCCAGCATCGTAGGGTGGCCGGGGACGGGGCCGAGCGACCCGAGGTCATGATCCCCTGATCCCCACCCATCCTCCCCTTCCACGACCTTAACCGAGGATCCCCCACATGCCCCAACTGGCCCATCGCTATCACTCCCTCGGAGTGAGCTGGATCGACACCATGCCCCTCCGGAAGGGGGAACTGCTGGAGCGAGGGGTGGATGTCATCGACCTGGGCGCCGGGGACGCAGATCTTCTCCCTCCCCGCGCTGCGGTGGAACGGCTCAAGGAGGCGGCGGAGATCCCGGCGCTGGGAAGGTACGGATTCGGGATGGGGTACCGGCCCTTTCGGGAGGCAGCGGCCCGATACATGGAGGAGCGTTTCGGGGAGACCTTCGATCCCATCACCGAAACCATCCCCCTCATCGGATCCAAGGAGGGGCTCTCGCTGCTGGCCATGGCCTACCTCTCCCGGGAGGACGTGGCCATCATCCCGGAGCCCGGATTCGTCTCCTACATCGGCGGAGCCCGGCTGAGCGAGGGCACCCCCCACTTCGTGCCCCTCCGGCCCGAGAAGGACTTCCTCCTGGATGTGGAGGAGATCCCGGCGGAGGTGGCGGAGCGGGCCCGCCTCATGTACCTGAACTACCCGAACAATCCCACCGCAGCCACGGCTCCCCTCTCCTATCTGGAAGAGGTGGTGTCGTGGTGCCGGGAGAACGATGTGCTCCTGGCATACGACAACGCCTACAGCGAGCTGGCCTTCGACGGATACGAGCCTCCCAGCATCTTCCACGTGCCTGGAGCACGGGAGATCGCCATGGAGTTCCACACCCTCTCCAAGACCTACAACATGACGGGGTGGCGGCTGGG
>PWZC01000417.1 GCA_003567615.1 Gemmatimonadota bacterium
AGGTCCCTGGTGGTCCGGACCCCTGGCCAAGGCCTTGGTGGCCGTGTTCTTCGCGCTGCTACTCCTGCTGGGAAGTCCGATCTCCGGGTGGGCACAGGAAGCCGACGCCACCATTGCCGGCAGGGTGATCAACGCCCAGACCGGTGCCTTTCTGGAAGGAGCCGATGTCCGCCTGGTGGAGGTGAACCGGCAGACCATTGCGAACCGGGAGGGTTCCTTCACCTTCCCCCGGGTCGCCCCGGGCCGCTACACACTGAGGGTGGCCTACCTGGGGATCGACACCCGGGAGCTAATGGTGGAGGTGGCGGCGGGACAGCGCCGGTTCGTGGAGGTGGAACTCCGCTCAGCCACCTTCCGGCTGGATGAGATGGTCATCACCGGTCGGATCGAGGGGCAGGCACAGGCCCTCAACCTGCAGCGAAGCTCCGACAACCTCCGGACCGTCATCTCTCAGGATGCCCTGGGCCAGGTCCAGGAGGGAAATATCGGGGATGCCCTGAACCGCCTTCCCGGCATCACAGTTGAGACCCGGGCCGGGGTGCAGCGTACCGCCACCATCCGCGGCCTTGCCCCCCAGTACAACTCGGTCACGGTGGACGGCTTCACCATGACCAATGTGGACGGGAACCGGGACATCGCGCTGGATTCGTACCCCATGAACACCCTGGAACGGGTGGAGGTGGTGCGCGCCGTCACCCCCGACATGCCCGGCGACGCCATCGGTGGCACGGTGAATCTGGTGACCCGGACCGCCTTCGACCGGAGCGGCCGGACCTTCTTCGGGAATGTGGGTTCCACGAACAATGCCAAGCGGGGCACCTTCAACCGGCAGGCCGAGATCACGGTGGGGGATACCTTCGGGCCGGAGGGGCGGCTCGGGGGCCTCTTCACGGCATCCTACTTCGAGGATGTGCGGGGCTACGATGTATCCAATATCTCCTACCAGGTAAGCTCCGACGACGTCTTCACCCTCTCCAACAACCTGGTCTACGACCGGGATGAACGGAAGCGGAAGTTCGGGCTGGGCGCCAACCTGGACTACCGCCTGAGCGACGAGGCCCGCCTCTTCGTGAAGGGGATGTACAACTACGACTACCGTTGGCTCCACCGCCGGGGGACGAACTGGCTCCCCCTGGCCAACCGGGTCGACGCCATCACCTTCTACCGGGAACCCAAGAACGTCTTCCAGATGTACATCGCCGGAGCGAACGGCACCCTGGCCGGGTGGGAGTTGGACGCCCGGACCGCTTACTCCCGGGCCGACAAGAGCTACCCCGAGACCTTCCAGGTTACCACCGGGTTCAACGGGGTGGAGTTGGCGGTTGACCGGGCCGATGCCGGCTTCCCCCGCTTCACCGTCACCAACGGCCTTGACCTGGACTCTCCCGCCGGGATCGGGCTACGGAACATGCAGATCACCCAGGCTCCCCGGGGCGAGGATGAAGTAGCTGCCGAGATGAATGCGCGCCGGGAGTTCCGGGTGGCTGATCTCCCCGCATCCTTCAAGACCGGGGTGCGGGCCTCCTTCAAGGATGCATCGCAGGCGCAGCCGGACTACGCCCGCTACACCGCCTCGGGGCTGGATGTGGCCGGCCTTTCCGAACCGTACGCCAACACGCGCTTCTTCCGGGAATCCAATGGGCGGGCGCGCCTCCTTCCCTTCTTCCCGGGGAAGGACCTCTGGCTCGACGCCTTCCGCACCCAGCCCTCGGCCTTCACCTCGGTAGAGCCCTTCTCCACCCAGGGGCGGGCGAACACGGACTGGTCCATCAGCGAGGATATCCTCTCGACCTACGCCATGGGAACGGTGGATGTGGGTGGCCTCCGCATCCTGGGCGGTGTGCGAGTGGAGCGGACCAGCAATGCGTCCCGGGCCAACGAGGTGATCATCGAACGGGTGGAAGGGGCGGACCGGGTCACGGCCATCAACCCCCGGACCTCGAGTTCCAGCTACACCAACGTCCTTCCCGGCCTGCATCTGCGTTGGAACGCCGGAGACAATCTGGTGATGCGGGCCTCGGCGAACCGGACCATGTCGCGGCCGGCGCCCGGCGACCTGATCCCTTCGCTTCAGGTGAACGCCCAGTTGACCCAGCCGGCGGTGATCATCGGGAATCCGGACCTGAACCCCGCCACCTCCACCAACCTGGATCTCAGCGCCGAGTACTACCTGGACGGCCTGGGCTTCGTCTCTGCCGGCGTCTTCCACAAATCCATCGACGACTTCGTCTTCAGCGAGCGGACCCGTCTCGATTCGGGTCCCTTCGCCGGCTTCGACGAGGTTCGCAGGGTGAACGGGGAGGGAGGCTCGGTGACCGGGCTGGAGATGGCCTGGAGCCGGCAGTTCTCGTCGTTGCCCGGGGCGCTTTCGGGACTAGGGCTCGACTCGAACCTGACCCTTCTGAGCTCCGAGGGGACGTACCCCGGTCGTGAGGGCGAATCCCTTCCCCTCACGAGATCGCCCGACTGGCTCACCAATGTCATCCTCTCCTGGACGGGGGGAGCACTCCAGACCCGGGCCTCCTTCATGGCCCGGAGCGACCGCCTCACCGGGGTGGGGGGCCGGGCCGCGCTGGACCGCTACAACAAGGCCGACCGGACTCTGGACTTCTCTGTAGAGTACGCCGTTCCCCGGTGGGGTGGCCGGGCCTTCTTCCACAC
>PWZC01000371.1 GCA_003567615.1 Gemmatimonadota bacterium
ATGTCTGCCCGGAACTGGTTTGCAATACCGAGGCCGGCCGCGTCGTCGGCGGCCCGGTTGATCCTGAAGCCCGATGAGAGTCGCCCGACCGTACGCTGGAAAGCCACGTCGGTCATGCCGATGTTCCGCTGGGCGTTCATCGCCGCGATGTTGGTGTTGATGCGTGACATGGGGATATCCTCCTTCCGTAGAGACGTTCAAGAGGGGAGCGTCCGTGCTCCCCGAGGGGACCGGCCCCTACCGGCCCTCTGCTCTGCGGTATCGACCGCCCGCCGGGAATCTTGAGCCCCGGTCCCCAGGGAGGGGGCGCGGGTAGCCTTGCGGCGCCCCGGTGGGAAACATATGTTGGCAGTTTTGTCATTTTCCTCCGAAAGCCTTCCCTCCTCATCCCCGATCCCCACCCACTTGTCCCCTGACCCACCCACTGGCCCCATGACCCGTCTTGTTCTACTAGCCGACGACGAGCCCATGATCCGGGAGTCCGTTTCCCGCGTCCTTGAGGCCCGCGGTCATCAGGTGGATGCGGTGGGGGTGGCCGGAGAGGCGCAGGCCTCCATCCGCCGGCGCCTCCCGGATGTGGCCATTGTGGATTGGAAGATGCCCGGCGGGGGCGAGGCGGTGGTGCGGGAACTCCTGGACAGCCCGGACTTCCGGGGGAACGTCATCGTGATCTCGGGGGCGCCGGAAGAGGAGCTTCCCGCCTCCTTCATGGACCGGGGGGTGACACGCCTCCGGAAGCCCTTCTCCTTCCCGAACCTGGTGGCACTGGTGGAGGCGGTCACGGACCCGGACTGAGGGGGAGCTGGTCCTGGGGGGTGTCGGGGAGCGCGGGGGCGGGCCAGCTCTCGTTCCGGGCATCCCAGGGACCATCCCCGTCATGCTCATCCCCGTCCCAGGGATCCACGTCGTCCAGGAAGCCGCTGAGGAAGGGGATGAGGAGGCTCACCCGGCGATTCTGTGGGGCTTCCGGATCGTCGGGATTCCGGAGGAGTTGGTCGGCGTACCCCCGCACCTCGTGCACCCGGATCTGCCCCTCGCTGGCCGCCATGAGGGTGCGGCGGACGGCGTTGGCCCGATCCACCGAGAGCTCCCAGTTGCCGTAGTCGGTTTCGCCGGCGAAGGGGCGGGCGTCAGTGTGCCCTTCCACCACCATGGGGTGCCGGAGCACCTTCAGCTCCCGGCCGATGATGTTCATGGCGGCGTCCAGGGCAGGGCGGACCTGGGCCGAGCCGGTCTGGAAGAAGACATCCTCGCCGGAGGTCTCCATGAGTTCGATGCGGAGCCCCTCTTCGGAGACGCTCACCTCCACCTCTACCTCCATGTCTTCGAAGCCCGTCTCGGAGAACCCGCTCCGGATGGCCTGGGCCAGGCCGGTGAAGATCCCGTACTGGGCCAGCAACCCGGTGCCGCCAACGTCCGGGCTTCCGTCCCGACCGGGGGTGCCGTCGTACATCATGAGGAGCGAACTGGGGCTCTGGTCGAAGCTCCCCAGGGGATCGTTGAAGTAGCCCTGCACCATGTCCCGAACGCCCTCGTCCATGCCCATGATCCACATGACCAGGAAGAAGGCCATCATGGCGGTGACGAAGTCGGCGTAGGCCACCTTCCACGATCCGCCGTGGTAGTCGTCGTGCTTCCCGCCCTTTTTCTTGATGATGATGACGGGCTCGTCCCGCTTCATGCGACTCATGGCTCGTCCCTCCCTCAGGCGACCTCGGCCCGGGGCCCGGTGGCCTCGGGCCGGCGGCGGGTCATGGCCTCCATCTCCTCGAAGGTGGGCCGCAGTCCGGGCTCGATGTTGCGGCGGGCGAACTCCACCGAGCTGATGGGCGGGTCACCCCGGGCAAAGGAGAGGAGGGCGGTGCGGATGCACCCCATGTACTGCTCCTCTTCCCGGACCCGGGTGAAGAGGGCGCGGGCGATGGGGCCGAAGACCCCGTAGCCCAGGAAGATGCCCAGGAAGGTCCCCACCAGTGCAGCGGCCACGCTCTTCCCCACCACCTCCGGGGCCCCGCCGATCTTGCCCATGGTGATGATGACGCCAAGCACCGCCGCCACGATCCCGAAGGCGGGCATGGCGTCGGCGACGTTTCGCATGGCCTCGGGTACCTGCTTGATCTCCTCGTGGTGGGTGTCCAGATCCAGATCCAGCACCTCCGAGAGGTGGTGGTCCTTGACGGCGCCGGTCAGGAGCACCTTGAGGGTGTCGCAGAGGAAGTCCACGGCGTGATGATTGTTGGCGAAGGAGGGGTAGCTCTGGAAGATCTGGCTGGATCCCGGGTCCTCCACATGGGGCTCCACGCCGGTGAGACCGTCCTTTCGGGCCACGTAGAAGAGGTCGTAGAGGACCTTCAGGAGGTCCTGGTACGCTCCCTTGGAATAGGGGGAGGCCTTGAAGAGCCCGAGGGACTGGAGGACGACGGCCTTCACCACCCGGGGACGCTCCGCTACAAGTACGACCCCGATGGCCGCGCCGCCGATGATGATGAACTCGCCCATCTGCATGAGGACGAGTAGGTTGCCCCCGTGCAGCAGGTAACCTGTGAGCAAGCTGCCGAAGACGATCACGAATCCGATGAAGATGAACATGCTGTCCTCTCGGCTCGGGTTCGATGAATGGTCGCCTCCGCGGCCCATGGATGGACCTTCACCCC
>PWZC01000381.1 GCA_003567615.1 Gemmatimonadota bacterium
CCCGGGACGCCAACCACCGACGCGGTGGCCTACATCCGGGAGTGGTTCGGAACCCACCGACAGCCCGAAGGGGTCTGATGACCGCTTCCGCCCCCCCCACCTCCAGTCGGCTGGGTGATCTCGCGCAGGAGCTCACCGATCTCCGGGAGCGCCTCCGTCTCGGAGGAGGCGCCCGCCGTATCCAACGCCAGCACGACCAGGGTAAGCTCACCGCCCGGGAGCGCGTCCAGGGGCTTCTGGACCCGGGGGAGCCCATGGTGGAGGTGGGGCTTCTGGTGGCTCACGACCGCTACGACGGACAGGCTCCAGCAGCCGGGGTGGTCACTGCGGTGGGGCGAATCCATGGCCGTGAGGTGGTTGTGGTGGCCAACGACGCCACGGTGAAGGCGGGTTCCTGGTGGCCCGAGACCATCACCAAGATCCTCCGGGCCCAGGAGATCGCCATGCGTAGTCGGGTCCCCATCCTGTATCTGGTGGACTCGGCCGGCGTGAACCTCCCCTATCAGGGAGGCGTCTTTCCCGGCCAGTACGGGGCGGCGAGGATCTTCTACTACAACTCCCTCATGCGGCGGTATCTGAAGGTGCCTCAGCTCTCGGCGGTCATGGGGCCCTGCATCGCCGGTGGCGCATACCTTCCGGCCCTCTCCGACACCATCGTCATGGTGGACGGGACGAGCTTCATGGGGCTTGGTGGGCCCAACCTGGTGAAGGGTGCCACGGGTCAGGTGGTGGAGTCGGAGGAGCTGGGCGGGGCCCGGGTCCACACCGAGGTCAGTGGGGTCGCCCATTACCGGGTGGACGACGACGAGGCCTGCCTGGCGCTCCTCCGGGATCTGGTCCGGGATCTTCCCCGGACTCCCCGCTCCCTGGATGTGCCCACCGCCGGCGAGCCTCCCGCCCGGGAACCATCCGAGATCTACGACATCCTCCCCAACGACCATCGCCAGGTCTACGATGCCCGGGCCCTCCTGGACTGCATTCTGGACGGCGGGAAACTCACCGAATTCCAGGGTGACCGGGCCCGGGAGATGATCTGTGGCACCGGTCTCATCGACGGCGTGCCCGTTGGCCTGATCGCCAATGCCCGGGGCCTCATCCGGGATCCCCGCGGCGGGAAGCCCACCTTCGGGGGCATCGTCTACACGGAGAGCGCCGAGAAGGTGGCCTACTTCATCGAAACCATGAACCGGCAGGGACGGCCCCTCCTCTTCGTCCAGGACGTGTCCGGGTTCATGGTGGGACCGGAGGCCGAGCACTCCGGGATCATCCGCGCCGGTGCCCGCTTCGTCGAGGCCATGGCCTCAGCCACCGTTCCCCGCCTGGTCCTGACGTTGAACCACGCCTCCGGGGCGGGCTACTACGCCATGGCCGGACAGGGCTTCGATCCCGACTTCATCCTCTCCCTCCCCACCGGCCGGATGGGGGTCATGGAAGGAGAGAGCGCCATCATGGCCCTCTTCTCCCGGCAGTTGGAGCAGTTGAAGGAGGCCGGTCAGGTGCCGGACGAGGACCTGAGCACCCGCATGGATGAGGTGCGGCGCGAATATGACGAGCAGTTGGACGCCCGCTTCGCCGGAGCCCGGGGGTTCGTGGACGAGGTGGTGCTCCCCGAGGAGCTCCGAGGCGCCCTCTCCCTCCTTCTGCGCACGACCCTCAACAACCCCGGTCCGCACCTCGGCCCCTTCACCCTGCCATCGACGCTATGAGTTCCCATTCGAACCGCGACGCCCCCCACACCCAGCCCCCCCCGGACGTGGTCCGCATCGGGAGTGGCCAGGGGTTCTGGGGCGATGATCTGGAAGCCCCGGTCCGGCAGGTGGAGGGGGGTCCGCTGGACTATCTCATGATGGACTACCTGGCGGAGGTCACCATGTCCATCATGCAGAAGCAGCGGAGCCGGCGCCCCGAGGCCGGCTTCGCCCGGGACTTTCCTCCCCTCATGGAGCGAATCTTCCCCACATGCCTGGAGAAGGGCGTCCGGGTGGTGACCAACGCGGGAGGGGTGAATCCGCTGGGGTGTGGGGAGGCGGTGGTGGAGGCGGCGCGGTCCGCCGGGATGGCCGGACGTGCCCGGATCGGGGTCGTCACCGGCGACGATCTCATGGAGCGCCTGGACGACCTCCTGGCCCAGGGCCACGAGCTCCGTCACATGGAGACGGGCGAGCCCCTGGCCCCCGTTCGGGACCGGGTGGAGAGTGCCAACGCCTACATCGGCGCCGTCCCCATCGTGGAGGCGCTCCGGCAGGGCGCCCATGTGGTGCTCACCGGGCGCTCCACCGACACGGCACTCACCTACGGCCCCCTCATGCACGAGTTCGGCTGGAGCCGGGGTGATCACGACCGGCTGGCCCAGGGGGTGGTGGCCGGCCACATCAACGAGTGCGGCGCCCAGGCCAGCGGGGGCAACGCCCTGGTGGACTGGTGGACCATGCCCAGCATGGAATCGGTGGGATTCCCCATCGTGGAGGCGCGGGCCGACGGCTCGTTCGTGGTGACCAAGCACCCGGACACCGGGGGGCGTGTGTCCCGGCCCGTGGTCACGGAGCAGCTTCTGTACGAAATGGGTGATCCGTCCGAGTACATCACTCCGGACGTCGTGGCCGACTTCACCGGGATCTCCCTGGAAGAGGTGGGGCCCGACCGGGTGCGGGTCTCCGGGGCCCGGGGGCGGGCCGCCACCGACTTCCTAAAGGTCTCCATCGCCTACGCCGACGGCTACAAGGCGGTGGGCACCCTGGTCTACGCCTGGCCCGACGCCGCTGCCAAGGCCCGGAGCGCCGCCCGGATCCTCAGGGCACGGCTGGACCGGCTCGGGCTCGCCTTCGAGGAGATCCGGATCGAGCTGGTGGGGTGGGATTCGACCCATGGCCATCTGGCGGGGCCGCCTCCGGCGGATATTCCCGAAGTGCAACTCCGGGTGGCGGTGCGCGCAAGGGAGGCGGCCCCGGTGGAGAGGTTCACCCGGGAGATCGCGCCCCTGGTCCTCACCGGGCCGCCCTCGGTCACCGGCTTCGCCGGCGGTCGGCCCCGGGTGCAGGAGATCATGGCCTACTGGCCCGCGCTCATCCGCAAGGAGGCCGTGGAGCCCAACCTCGACGTCCGGATCCTGGAGGTATGAGCATGACCACGAGCGACTCTCCCCATCCGGCTTCTGCACCAGGCGAGGGTACGGCCCGGATCCAGCTCGTGGATCTGGCCCACGCCCGCTCCGGAGACAAGGGCGACACGGCCAACGTGGGGGTCATTGCCTACGATCCGGCGGACTACCCCCTCCTCCGGGAGCTTCTCACCGTCGAGCGGGTGAAGGCCCACTTCGGACCGCTGGTGAAGGGCCGGGTGGAGCGGTTCGAGCTCCCCAACCTCGGTGCCCTGAACTTCCTCCTCCATGGAGCGCTGGGCGGTGGCGGCACCGTCTCTCTCATGACCGACGCTCAGGGGAAGGTCTTCTCCACGGCCCTGCTCCGCATGGAGGTTGAGATTCCTGTCCATGTGGCCAAGCGGGCCCGGGGACGGGGACGAATGCCGGCGGGAGAGAGCTGGTGACCGGATCCAGCGAGGTTCGGGACGGCGTCCTGCAGGTGGAGGGGCCGGCTGACGGGGTTCTGACCCTGACGCTGGATCGCCCCGAGAAGCGCAATGCCCTGAACGGTGCCCTGGTGGAAGCCCTGTCGGAGGCCCTGGCCCACGCGGCCACCGATGAAACCACCCGGGTCGTGGTCCTTCGGGGGAATGGCCCCGACTTCTGCTCCGGTGCCGACCTGGCCGAACTGGAAGCCCTGGCCGGGATGGGGCCGGAGCGTTCCCTGGCCGACGCGGACCGCATGGGGCGCCTCTTTTCCGCCATGCGGCGCTTTCCCCGTCCCATCGTGGCGGCGGTCCACGGTCGCGCCCTGGCGGGAGGCTGCGGCCTGGCTACGGCGTGCGACCTGATCCTGGCCCGGGACGATGCCCGTTTCGGCTTCCCCGAGGTCCACCTGGGGTTCGTTCCTGCCATGGTCATGACACTTCTTCGTCGGAAGGTGGTGGAGGGGCGGGCCTTCGAACTGGTCACGCTGGGGCACCGCATCGACGCCGCCGAAGCCCACCGGATCGGTCTCGTGAACCGGGTTCTTCCGGCGGAGTTCTTCGCGGTGGAAGTCGCCTCCTTCGTCGCGGAACTGGCCGCACGGCCCGCCTCGGCCCTGGAACTGACCAAGCGACTCCTGTACGGGCTGGATGGCGTCTCGGTGGAGGAGGGGATCGTCCGGGGAGCCGAGGTGAACACCCTGGCCCGCTCCACCGAGGCCTGTCGCGCTGGCGTGCGGGCCTTCCTCAGCCGCTCCCGCGGCGCGGTCTGAACCGGAATCGTGCTGATCTTCGTGGACCGCAGCCGGAGAGCCGACCACTACCCGTTGCTGGAGTGGAAGGTGCGCCTCTTCGTCATCGGGGCGTCGCTCTCCGTGGGCGGGATGGTGCTGGAGCGGGATTGGATCATCTGGGTCGGGATCGTCTTCCTTGTGGCCGGTTTCCTGGTCCGGTTCCTTCCCGGTGGTCGCGGCGTTCGATCGGACGCGGATGAGGATGACGAGGAGTGGGACGAGGACTGGGAGGACGAGGACTGGGAGGATGATCCGGATCGGACCGGGGAAGGGATGTCCGGCTGATCCGCCCATTCGTCCGCCCCTCCGGCGGTGCCACCGTGGGGGATGACCACCTCGGATCCCCTGCACATCCTCCGCGACCGTTTTGGCTTCCCCGCCTTCCGCACCGGGCAACGAGAGTTGGTGGACGCCGCCCTGGCGGGACGTGACGCCCTGGGAGTCCTCCCCACCGGTGGAGGCAAGAGCCTCTGTTTCCAGGTCCCCTGCATTGCGCTTCCGGGTCTGACGGTGGTGGTGAGCCCCCTCATCTCCCTCATGGCCGATCAGCTCCGACGGGCAAGGGAAGCGGGGATCCAGGCCCAGGCCATCCATTCCGGGCTGCCTCCGGCGCAGCGGGACCAGGTGGGACGGGCCGCCGCGGCCGGCGAGGTGGAGCTCCTCCTGGTGGCGCCTGAGAGGCTTCTCGCCCCGTCCTTCGAGCCCCTGATTCCCCTCCTGCATGTCTCGCTCCTGGTCATCGACGAAGCTCACTGTATCTCATGCTGGGGGCACGATTTCCGTCCGGCGTACCGGGAGCTTGGGCGGATCCGTCACCGATTGGGGGCTCCGGTGCAGGCCCTCACCGCTACCGCCACGCCGAAGGTCCGGGCCGAGATCGAGGAGATCCTGGGGTTCCGACGGCCCGTGCGCTTCGTCGGCTCCTTCGACCGGGAGAACCTGCTCTGGGCCGTGCGCCCGGCCCGTTCGCCGGCGGAGCGGAATCAGGTGCTCTACGACCTGGTGCACCGGGCTCCCGGGGCTCGGCTCATCTACGCTGCCACCCGGAAACGGGTGGAGCGGATCCGCGCCTCCATGGCCCGTCGAGGGCTGCGTACCGAGGCCTACCATGCCGGTCTGCCGGAGGGGGAACGCACCCGCGTGCAGGCGTTCTTCATGGAGGCGCGGCGGCCGCTGGTGGTGGCCACCAACGCCTTCGGGATGGGAATCGACCGGGCCGACGTCCGGCTCGTGGTCCACGACCAGCTCTCCGGGAGCCTGGAAGACTACTACCAGGAGGCGGGAAGGGCGGGAAGAGACGGCGAGGCGGCCCTCTGCGTGGCGCTTCGCGGACCGGGGGACGGAGGGATTCACCGGGCTTTCCTGGACCGGACCCACCCGCCGATCCGCAGCCCGGGCGAACTGGTCCGCCTCTGGCGTTCCGGGGATCTGGGCAGCCGCCTCGAGCGTCGACATGCCCAGTTGGCCAAGCTCCGGGCCGTTGATCGTTACGCCGGCACGAAGGGGTGTCGGCGTCGTGTGCTCCTGGGGTGGTTCGGAGAGAGGCGATCGGGCCCATGCGAAGGGTGTGACCGCTGTCGCGGGTGGCCCGGGGTTTTAGGTGCCATCGGTTCCCGATAACTTTGAAGGGCTGGAGTCCATCCTGTCCCGGCCCGTTTCGCCTCCGCGGGATGCGTCAGCGCCGAGGCAGGTTCTGCGACACTCGATCCATGACGTCATGAAGCCATATTTCAATGATGAGCACGAGGCCCTGGTTCGGGAAATCCGGGGATTCGCCGAAGAGGTCATCGCCCCCGTGGCCACGGAATTGGACCGGGAGTCCCGCTTTCCCTGGGAAAATGTGAGGGCCATGGCCGAGAAGGGGTTGCTGGGCGTTCCCATTCCCAGGGAGTTGGGCGGGCAGGGGAAGGACAATCTGAGCTACCTCCTGGTGGTGCAGGAGTTGGCTCGGGTGGATGCCAGCCATGCCATTACCGTCTCGGCCCATACCACGCTGGGAACGACCCCCATCCTACGGTTCGGGACTCCGGAACAGCGGGAGCACTGGGTGCCGGCCCTGGCCCGGGGCGAGATCCTGGGAGGCTTCGGACTCACCGAGCCCGGTGCCGGGTCCGACGCTTCCGGGTCCCGGACCCGAGCAGTGCGGGAAGATGGAGGGTGGAGGCTGAACGGCTCCAAGATCTTCATCACCCACGCCGGCGTCGGGGAGGTCTTCACCGTCACGGCGGTGACGGATCCCGAGCAGGGCTCCCGGGGGATCACGAGCTTCGTTGTCGCCAAGCCCCCCGTCGACCCGGAGGCAGCGGCACGGGCTGGGATGGGACGGCTGGACGCCGACGCCTACATCGACGGCGTGCGAGCCGGGAAGAAGGAGGACAAGATGGGGTGGCGGGCGTCGGACACCCGGGAACTCCTCCTGGAGGACGCCCTGGTTCCCGATGGGAACCGTCTCGGTGACGAGGGTCAGGGGTTCCGCAACTTCATGAAGACGCTGGATTCGGGTCGGATCGGCATTGCCGCACTCTCCATCGGGCTTGCCGAGGGAGCCTTGGACGCTGCCGTGGAGTATACGAACCGCAGAACCCAATACGGGAGGAAGATCTTCGATTTTCAGCCCGTCCAGTTCCGTCTGGCCGATCTGGCAACCGAAGTACAGGCGGCAAAGCACCTGACCTACCACGCCGCCTGGCTCATGGAGAGGGGCCGGCCCTTCTCCAAGGAAGCGGCCATGGCCAAGTTGTTTGCCTCGGAGTTGAGTGTGAAGGCCGCCCTGGAGGCCATTCAGGTCATGGGGGGTGCCGGCTACACGGACCGCTATCCGGTGGAGCGAATCCTCCGGGACGCCAAGGTCTGTGAGATCGGTGAGGGCACGAGGGAAATTCAGAAGATCGTCATCGGGCGCCATCTGGTGAACGAGGCGTTCGGTACCGCATAGATTCCGACCCGCCTTGGCGGGTCGGGCGCATCGCAGGGTGATGGCCAGGACGGGGTGGGACCGGAACTCGGTTTCCCGGGACAGGCTCCCTGGACGGAGTGGGCGACGTCGCCTGCCGTCGAGGCGCAGTCCGCGGGCAGCGGAGGGAACAACCTGCTTCGAATCGGCACACCCCGGGGAGTCCGAAACTACTTGAAACGCGAAATACTGATCAGCGCCACACCACAGGAGACGTGGGTGGCGCTCATGGAAGACGATCGACTGGTTGAGCTCATGCTCGATCGCCCGGACCAGGGTCGTCTTGTGGGAGACATCCACCTGGGGAAAGTGGAAGCGGTTCTCCCGGGGATCCAGGCTGCCTTCGTGGACATCGGCACCGACAAGGCCGGCTTCCTGCACGTGTCCGATCTCGTGGCCGATGAGGATGACGAGGCCGATTCGGACGAGGACGATGAAGAGGGCGGTGGAAATGGTGGACGTCGTCGGCGGAGACGCCGGGTTTCCGCCATCCAGGATCATCTGGCCCGTGGCGACAGCATCATCGTACAGGTCACCAAGGAGCCCATCGGCACGAAGGGGCCTCGCCTCACGGCACAGGTCTCCCTCCCGGGCAGGTTCCTGGTGTACATGCCCCACTCCTCCCATATCGGGGTGAGCCGGAAGATCGACCAGCGCGACGAGCGAGTGCGGCTTCGGGAGTTGGCGAGGGAGATCCTTCCCGACGAGCCGGTGGGTCTCATCATCCGTACGGTCGGCGAGGAACTGACCCGCAGGAAATTCGAGCGGGAGTTCAACCGCCTCCACGAGATCTGGGGAGGCATCGTGGCGAAGAGTGCCCGTGTCGAGGCACCGGCACTTCTCCACAGCGAGGCCCGCCTCATCTCAGGTGTCCTTCGCGATCTGTTTTCGGATCGTTTCGACGCGCTGATCGTGGACAACCCGCAGGTCCACGCGGAGGTCGAGGAGTACGTGGAGAACATGGATCCGGATCTCCTGGATCGGGTGAAGCTCTACCGCGATTCCATCCCCCTCTTCGATCGGTACGACATCGAAGAGGAGATCGCCGAAGCCTTTGGCCGGCGGGTCAACCTCCCCTCCGGCGGGTACATCATCGTCGAACCCACCGAGGCGTTGGTGTCCATCGACGTGAATACGGGGCGCTTCACAGGCAAGGGCCGAAAGGATCCGGAGGAGACGATCCTGCGCACCAACCTGGATGCGGCTCGGGAGGTGGCGCGGCAACTCCGACTCCGGGATGTTGGGGGCATCGTGGTCGCCGACTTCATCGACATGGAGTCGCAGGACAACCGGGATCGGGTTCTGCAGGAACTGAGGACACACCTGGGACGTGATCGAGCCCGGACCAAGGCCTTCGCCGTTTCGGAACTTGGCCTGGTGGAGATGACCCGACAGCGGGTTCGGCCGTCGCTCTTCCAGACCCTCACCCGAAGCTGTGACCAGTGCGGCGGAAGCGGCCGGATCTTCACACCGCCCACCGTGGCTCGGAGGGTGGAACGGAGCCTCAAGCGGGCGGCGGCATCGGGCGAAGAGCGACAGATCGTCATCCGCATGCATCCGGAGGTGGCCCTTCACATCATGGAGGAGGAGTCCGATTTCCTGACCCGACTCCGGGATCGGGTGGCGCTGAGTCTGGAGATCCAGGACGATCCCCTCCTCCGCGAGGACGAGTTCAGGCTACTCTCCGGTCCCGCCGAGACGGATGTGACCGAGCGCTACGTGACGCGCCAGCAGACCCGCCCGCTGCGGTGATGGAGAGGCGTCCGCCGCATGTGGGTGCGGGGGGCCTGCCCACCACGTCCACGGGAGCCTGCCCATCACCTTGATGGACCCGTCGTTGCGGCTGAGGGTTGACCCGGCGGCGGAAGGACGTAATCTTTTCTGGCTACCGGGTCGCCCGTCGGCCCTGAAAAGCGCACGAGACATGAACCGGAACGAGGTTCCGATGTACGCGGTCTTCAGATCAGGTGGTAAACAGTTCCGGGCTGAGCCCGGTGCAATGATTCGAATCCCGTCCCTGGACGCGGAAGCCGGCGACACCGTCACATTCGACGATGTCCTCCTGGCCTCCAACGGCGACGATGTGACCGTCGGAACGCCGAGGGTCGAGGGCGCCGAGGTCACGGCCGAGGTCCTGGGCCACGGTCGGGACAAGAAGATCATCGTCTTCAAGCGGAAGCGCCGGAAGGGCTACCGCCGGAAGCAGGGGCATCGTCAGGGCTTCACCGAAGTCCGGGTCCAGGATATCAGTCTGGGACGCGGTCCTCTCGATCAATAGCCGTCGGGTGAACTGAACGGTCGAGCGAACGCAGCACAGGGAGGAGGAGGAACCAATGGCACACAAGAAAGGCGTAGGATCGAGCCGGAATGGACGCGACAGCAACCCGAGCCGACTTGGCGTCAAGCGGTATGGTGGCCAGGAGGTGAGGGCCGGAGGGATTCTCGTGCGTCAGCGCGGAACCCGGTTCCACCCCGGTCTCAACGTCCGGCGGGGGAATGACGATACGCTTTTCGCCACGACGGACGGTGTGGTGAAGTTCGAGCGCATCCGTCGGCGCGCCTCCGTATCGGTGTATCCTGCCGGCTGATCAACGGCACATCGCAGGGTCCGGATCCCCGGTGCTTCACGGCGCCGGGGATCCTTTTTCTTGCTCTCTTGTACAGAAAGGCTTGGCCCTCGAGGGCGCGTCCGTCTCCGGTGCCCTCTGTTTGGCCGTTGCCTTGTACTGAAGGAGGTGAGCCTTGAGCGCACCCCGAAGAACGATACCCATCCGGCGTCTGGTGCTGGTGGCCCTTCCCCTGACCCTTGGGTCTGCCGTGACCGTCGCGGCACTCAACGACTCCAACCCAGGCGGGGACCAGGATCTACCGTTCCCGGTGGCCGATGCCACCGAGGCTCTCATGGATACCCGACTCCCCATGGAAGTGAACGACCGAGTCGAGACATGGGTTCGCCGCTTCCTCGGTCGCGACCGGGCCACCTTCGAGGAATACCTGGTCCGGGAGGGCCTGTATGGCGGGATGATCCGTGATCGGCTTCGGCAGCGGGGAATGCCGGAGCAGCTTCTCTATCTCGCCATGATCGAATCGGGCTTCTCGCCCACGGCCACGTCCCCGATGGCGGCCTCCGGCGTGTGGCAGTTCATGGGACCCACGGCCCGGGCCTACGGGCTCACGGTGGATTCCTGGGTGGATGAGCGGAGGGATCCCGTCCGAGCCACCGACGCCGCTCTGGACTACCTGGAGGAACTGCACGAAGAATTCGGATCCTGGTACCTGGCTGCTGCCGCCTACAACGCCGGAGCCGGTCGGGTCAAACAGGCACTCCGGCGATCCGGAGTTGCCGGTGGCGGCGACGAACGTCTGTATTGGGAAATCATCGAGCACTTGCCCAGGGAGACCCGGAGCTATGTGCCCAAGCTGCTTGCGGCCGCGCTTCTGGCGGACGAGCCGGAGCACTTCGGATTCGAGGTGGAGCGCTCACTGCCCTATCTGTTCGACCAGGTGCTCATACCCCCGTCCACCCCTCTGCGTCGCGTGGCCGAGATCCTGGACGTTTCCCCCTCGCTCATGACGGAGCTGAATCCCCACCTGATCCGTGGACAGACCCCACCGGACCGATCCTTGATGGTCCGTGTGCCCATGGGGACGTCCCAGACGGTGGTGGCGGCACTCTCAAGGGATTCCCGGCGCTGACGTTTCCTGGGCGTCAGGGCCAGCCCAGGGGCCGGTTCTCCTGCTCGGCTCGGGCGGAGGCGATGATCCGCCAGATCACGTCCCGAACCAGCTCTTCGTCCACATTCAGTTCCCGGGCATGTTGGGCCACCTTCCGGACCACCGCCGCCTCCCGCCCCGGATCCATGACAGGGAGGCCCATCCGGGCCTTTTCCCTCCCGATCCTGACCACCAGATCACGCCGTTCGCCCAGGAGGCGGATGAGTTGATCGTCCACCTGGGAGATCCGGTGGCGGAGTTCATCCAGTTCCCCGGCCCCTCCCGGTTCCTCCTGAAGATCCGGGTCCATGGCATCGGAGAGGCCCTCGCCCCGCACCGGATCTTCCCTATCGCCTGTCCCATTCACCGCGATGCCTCCTCCGGATCCGGCTCCCTGTGGGCGAACTTCACCAGGACCTTCAAGGGCACGTACTCGAGGGACGCCTCGTGGGTGGCGGTGGGAACGATGGGAGGCGCCTTGCCCGCCTCCCACGCCTCTTTCCAGCGAGCAGCGCAGACGCACCAGCGATCTCCGGGTCGAAGGCCGGGAAAGCGGAACTCCGGGCGCGGCGTGCTGAGATCATTCCCCCGTTCCCGGCTGAAGGCCAGAAATTCCTCTGTGGCGATGACGCAGACGGTGTGGACGCCGATATCCTCGGGACCGGTCTGGCAACATCCGTCCCGGTAGAATCCGGTGAGGGGGTCGGTGCCGCAGGGGTCCAGGGGGGTGCCAAAGATGTTGTTGGCCATGGGGTCCGAAAGGGCTTGAGGAGGAAGGTGAGGAAGGGAATCGGTCGCAGTGCCTCATACTCCCCTTCACATTGGCCCGAGGAGCAGTCCGTGTCCAGCGGCTGGGGTCCC
>PWZC01000098.1 GCA_003567615.1 Gemmatimonadota bacterium
AGAGCGTAGTTCCGCGCTCGCTCCAACCCGGAAAAGAGGCTGGGGAAGGTTTCCTCCCCATCCACCAGCAACCGGGTGCGGTTTCCCCGAAGAACGGGCATCCGGGCCAGCTGTTCGATGGCACGGATGCCACCCCGGGTCTCCGGGATTTCGGTGCGGAACCGCCGGGCGTCGGCTTCCACTTCGCCCACTGCGGTCCTGAGTCGATGATCTCCTCCACGCCGAGCCGAAACATACCCCTGGAATCGGGACGGTCCCAGGATCCAGTAGGCAGGCACGGCCAGGTACGGAACGGCCAGGAGGGCCAGGACCCAGGCAAGCGTCCCCTGAGGGGTCCGGACCTGCATGAGGGCAGCCCCGGCGACGGCTGCGCCCGTGAGGGGGGCCATGATGAAGAATGCGATGAGCAAGGGGCGCTCCGGGGTTTGACCTTCCCTCGGTTCATCCGTATCCTCCGGATGCTGTCACATCAATCTAGCCGGAGGAGCCCATGCAGCGGTCCATCGTACCCCTTCTTCCCGCCCTGGCGCTGGCCATGATCGTCGCCGGCTGCGCGGAGGAAGCCCCGGAGGCCGGGGATCTGCCTGAACGTGCGGAGCCCGAGATGACCGAGCTTTCCGAGGAGGAGCTCGTGGAGCGGGCCCGGGAGATCCACGACCGGGTGATCACCATCGACACGCACATCGACATCCCCTTCAACTTCGCCACCGACGAGGTGGATCCGGGGGTGCGGGGTCCCTTCCAGTTCGACCTTCCCAAGGCCCGCGAGGGTGGGATGGACGCCTTCGTCCTCATCGCCTATCACGGTCAGGGGGAGAGGACGGACGAGGCCATGACCGAGGCTTGGGCCCGGGTGCTTCCCAAGTATCATGCCATCCGCCGCATGGCCTACGAGATGTATCCCGATGAGGTGGATGTGGCGTACACCGCCGATGATGTGGTCCGAATCCATGGAGAGGGGCGCCTCTCAGTCATCATCGGAAAGGAGAATCTCTGGCCCATCGGGTACGATCTGGCCCTTATCCAGGAGGTCTATGATCTGGGTGCGCGGTACATCTCCCTGACCCACAACGGTCACAACCAGTTCGCCGACGCCGCCGTGGAACGTGCCGACCTGGGTGATGACGGCCCCGAGTGGGGCGGGCTGTCGCCGCTCGGTGAGCAGGTGGTGGACGAGATGAATCGGTTGGGCATGATGGTGGACGTCTCGCACCTCTCCAAGGACGCCATGATGCACGCGGCCACCCACAGTCGGGCGCCCCTCATCGCCTCCCACTCTTCCATCTCGGCGATCCGGGATCATCCCCGAAATCTGGATGACGAGCAGTTGCTGGCCATCCAGGCCATTGGTGGCGTCGCCCAGACCACTGCCCTGGGGAGCTTCGTGCTGGCTCCTCCTCCGGAGCGTGGAGAGGCCATCGCGGCGCTTCGGGACGAGTTCCGGGTGAGTTCGCTGGCGGAGATCCAGGCGCTCCCGGACGATGAACAGGAGGCCTTCAGCGCCCGAATGGAGGAGATCAACGAGGAGTTTCCGCCGGCGGACGTGGCCGATTATGTGGACCACATCGACTACGCCGTCGATCTCATCGGAATCGACCACGTGGGCATCTCTTCCGACTTCGATGGTGGCGGCGGGGTGATGGGGTGGATGGACGCCTCCGAGACCTTCAATGTGACGCTGGAGCTGGTGCGGCGAGGCTACTCGGAAGAGGACATCCGGAAGCTCTGGGGCGGCAACTTCCTGCGGGTCTGGCGCGAGGTGGAGCGGGTGGCCGCTGAAACGCAGGCCGCGGACGGGTGACACCGGTCTCGTTCACCGGCCGGTAGCAGAAGCGGCTGCGTCCGACATCCAGGAACGCGCCCCGGGGGCCAGGAGGAATGGCTCCCGGGGCGTTCCTGCGTCTGTCGTTTCGTCTGGAAGGACGTCGTCAGGGAGAGAGGTCGGCCCGGTAGTTCCCCACGAACTGGAAGAAGCGCGCCATCTCCACCATGTCCGGGGCCTCGTAGCGGACGGTGCGGGCGCCGATGCGGTCCACGATGGGGAGATAGGCCAGAACCTCGGCGGCGCGGTAGTGCTTGAGGCTCAGTTCCAGGACGACCGGAGAGTCGAGGCGGTAGGGCTGGAAGTCGTCCAGCCGCTCCAGGGCCCGCCGGGCGCCCTCCCGGATCATGCGCTGGGCCCTGGCCGGCGTCACGGTGCGGGCGGAGTGGAAGCCCAGGGCCTCCTTCACGGCCACCCCTTCCACGTCTCCCAGGAATCCGCGGAGTTCCTCCACCGTCACGTCGTCTCCGGTGACCAGGGCCACGGGAACGCCGAAGTGTCCGGCCATGGCCGCATTGATGGCTCCCTCGGGCATGGCGCGACCATTCAGCGCCACCGACGTGTAGTTCGCACTGGAAAAGGTGTGGGCCCGCACCCCTTCCGGGTTGGTGGCGGCGGAGTGGTATCCGATGAAGAACACGGCGTCGAAGGTCTCGTCGACGCCTTCCATCATGTGCATGGGACGGGGCCATGCGCGGACGATCTCCACATCTTCCGGGAAGCGGTCGATGAGGAGGTTCTGTCCATTCCCGTGGGAGTCGGCGACCACGAAGTACGTGGCACCCGCCTCCCGGGCCCCCTCGATGGCCGCGAGCGTTTCCTCGGTGGC
>PWZC01000420.1 GCA_003567615.1 Gemmatimonadota bacterium
ACCTATCGGATGGGCGAGGTGGACGTGCACGCGCTTCGAGGCGTGGACTTTGCGCTCCTCGAAGGGGAATTCCTGGTGCTGGTGGGAGCGTCGGGGAGTGGGAAGTCCACCCTCATGAACATCCTTGGCGGTCTGGATCGCCCCACCAGTGGGAACGTCCTCTTCGGGGATCGGGACCTGGCCCGGGCTGGCGACCGGGAGTTGACCGAGTTCCGCCGTCGCCACGTGGGCTTCGTCTTCCAGTTCTACAACCTCATGCCCTCCCTCACGGCCAGGGAGAATGTGGCTCTGGTGACGGAGATCGCCCGGGATCCCCTGTCACCGTCCGAGGCCCTGGAGATGGTGGGGCTGGGGCATCGCCTCGACCACTTCCCCTCACAGCTATCCGGCGGGGAACAGCAGCGTGTGGCCGTGGCCCGGGCCATCGCGAAACGCCCGGACATCCTCCTGTGCGACGAGCCCACCGGGGCCCTGGATTACCGCTCCGGCGTCATCGTACTGGAGGTGATCGAGCGGGTGAATCAGGAGCTTGGGACCACCACGGCGGTGATCACCCACAACGCCCCCATCGCCGAGATGGCGAGTCGGGGGGTGATTCTCCACGACGGGGCCGTGGAGGAGGAGACCCGGAACGAGGTTCGGAAACCGGCTTCGGAGATCCGCTGGTAGTCCAGGGACAAGGCCATGAACCCCTCCTATGCAAGGATGCCGACATGTCGGATCAGGATCGGAGTGGGAAGCGACAGTTCCCCGGCTGGGCCCGGACGGCCCTTCTGGGGGCGCTGGGGGTGATCGTCATCGGGGGCTTGGTCCTGGCTTTCCGACCCTCCCCCATTCCCGTGGACACCGGGCAGGTGACGCGGGGCGCCATGCAGGTCGACATCCGGGAGGATGGCCGGACTCGGCTCCGTGACCGGTACACCATCGCGGTACCCATGGCCGGAACGCTGGAACGGGTCCCCTGGCGACCGGGGGACGTGGTGGAGGTGGGGGAAGAACTCCTGGGGCTGATCCCGCTCCCGGCGCCACTTCTGGATGACCGGAGTCGAGCACAGGCCCGCGCGGCCCTGGAGGGAGCCAGGGCCGGTCTGGCCCAGGCCAGGGCCCGGGAGGAGGCCATGGAGGGCGCCGTGGTGGAGGCCCGGGAAGCGGTGCGGCGCCAGCGCATCCTCCTTTCGGAATCCGGGGGATCCACCTCTGCCGTGGAGCTGGCGGAGGCGGGTCTGCGGAGCCGGGAGGCCGAGCTGAGAAGCGCCCGGTTCGCCATTCAGGTCGCGGAGCAGGAGGTGGAGAACGCCCGCCTCCTCCTGGATCGGGGGACGGACGGCACCGGGGCCGATCGGATCGTGGTCCGCTCACCGGTGGGCGGCCGGATCCTTCGGGTGATGCAGGAGAGCGAGGCGGCGGTTCAGCCCGGATCTCCCGTGCTGGAGGTGGGGGATGTGGCCAACCTGGAGGTGGTGGCGGATCTCCTCTCCGCCGATGCCGTGCTGGTCCGACCGGGTCACCGGGCGGAGATCGATCGGTGGGGGGGAGACGACGTCCTGTCCGCACGGGTTCGGGTGGTGGAGCCTGCCGCCTTCACCCGGGTCTCGGCGCTGGGCATCGAGGAGCAGCGGGTGAACGTCCTCCTGGATCTGGACCCTGACGTGGCCATTCCACCGGCGCTGGGCGATGGGTTCCGGGTGGAGGCGCGCATCGTCATCTGGGAAGGGGAGGATGTTCTCCGCGTTCCCGCCAGTGCGGTCTTCCGGGACGGCGATCGATGGTACGCCTTCCGGATCCGGGAGGGGCGGGCGCAGCGGGTGGAGGTGGAGGTGGGGCGCCGCAGTGATGCGGATGCCCAGGTGCTGTCCGGGCTGGAGGAGGATGACCGGGTGGTCCTCTATCCCGGCGAGCGGATCGAGGACGGCGTTCGCGTGGAGGCCCGGCGATGAATTTCGTTCAAATGAGGGTTCCGGTGGGGGTGATCCTCCTCCTGTTCCTGACCGGGGTCGGACCGGTGTGGGCCCAGACCTCCAGCGAGGTGTTGACGCTGGAGGAGGCGGTGGGACGTACCCTGGAGGGAAGCCGGGAGGTGCGGGATGCCCGCCTGGCCGTGGAAGGGGCACGGCAGGGGATGACCGAGGCTCGGGGCCGGCTTCTGCCGCGAGTGGATCTCACCCTGCGGTACACCCGGAACCTCACGCCTCCGGCCACCTTTCTTCCCACCATTCTCTTCGACCCCACGGCTGCGCCGGATGATGTGACCCGGGTTCAGTTCGGGCTGGACAACGTCTGGACCGGGGCCCTGGTACTGGAGCAGCCCCTCTGGGAGGGGCGGGCTCTGGCGGGTGTTCGAGCTGCGGCGAGGCTGGCAGACCTCCGGGCCGAGGAGTTGCGGGCCAGGGAGCAGGAGGCGGTGACTGCGACGCGTCTGCGGTTCTACGACCTTCTCCTGGCCAGGGAGCGGGAGTCGCTGCTCCACGAGTCCATTGAGCGGGTGCAGGCCTCCTTGCGGCAGACCCGGGCGCTGGAGGCGGAGGGGCTGGCCTCGGAGTACGAGGTCCTGCGCCTCGAGGTGGAGTTGGCCAACCTGGAACCCCTTCTGGACCGGGCGGTGAACGAACAGCGGGTGGCTCGTCGCGCCCTGCGGGTCGCCATGGGCGAGG
>PWZC01000113.1 GCA_003567615.1 Gemmatimonadota bacterium
CATCCAGGAAGGCGATGTCCAGCGGAATGCGCGTCCGGTACATCCAGAAGCCCTCGTCCGGTTCACGCCTGTCCCGGAAGAGGAAGAGCATTCCGGCGCCCTCATCCAGCCGGTCACGCCCCGACAAGCCCCGGATCTGCCGCCGCTCGGTATCGGCGATCTCCACCACGAGTTCGGCGCTCCGATGGCCATCCTCCACCACAACCCGAGCCGTGTCGAAGGCCACCGGACCTGTGTACGGGTCGCCCATGGACCCGCATCCCTGGACCGCCGACGAGGTCAGCAGCAGGACCAGGGCGACCACGCCGGGGACAGGAACGCCAAATCGGAGCCTCAGGGTCTCCCCCGCGGCCCACATCACCGGACTCCGACCCGTGGGCGATGCGGCACGAAGTCTCCCGTAGATACGTTCAGAATGTGCACCTCTCCCTTCTCGATGACATAATGCCACCCCTGTAGCTCCAGGCTACCGGCATCGACTCTCCGGCGAACGTTGGGAAACTCCAAGAGGCGTTGGAGTTGGAGTTGCACGGACCGGCGCTCGGTCTCTCGCAGGGTCGCTTCGGTGCATGGGCCCGGGATGCGGGCCGGCCCCGCCAGCTCCAGCCACTCCCGAAGGTTCTGCGAAGCTCCGTCGGGAGGGTCATAGAGTGCCCGGACCGCGCCGCAATGGGAGTGGCCGCAGACGATGATCTCCTCGACCTCCAGAAGATCCACGGCGTACTCGATGGCCGCCGATACCCCGTGGGGTCCTCCCCCCTTGTGAGGCGGAGGGATCAGGTTACCCACATTTCGGAGGACGAAGAGTTCTCCCGGAGCGGCGCCCGTGAGGAGTTGGGGGCTCACCCGGGAGTCGGAGCAGCCTACGAAGAACGTCCGGGGATGCTGGCCATCAGATACCAGATCACGATACTCCTCCCGATGCTCGGCAAAGTACCCGGATCGGAAATTCCCCAATCCATCCAGAAGCTCATCCGTCACAGTCCACCCCCTCTCTGCTCTGGTCTTCCCATGGGCTCGCCCTTCCACGGTCCATCCAACCGGGGGCCTGCGTCAACCCCGGGGTCCCCTCTCTATACCAAAGCCCCGACCCCCGTCAAAACGGAAGTCGGGACCCGGCAATGAGGTGTCCCCCTGCCCCCTGGCACGCCGGTCACGGTGATCCGGTGAGCCAGGAAGAGGGTGGGTTGACGTCAGTCCTTCAGCACAAAGGTCACCTTCATGATGACTCTGAATTCACTCACCTTCGATCCGTCCCACTCCACCTTTTGCTCCTTGATCCAGGCCCCCTGGATCCCCTCCAGCGTCTTGCCGGCTCGCGTTAGACCCTGGGCAATGGCATCTTCGAAGCTCTTTGTGGATGTAGCCGTAATTTCCGTTACTTTTGCGACGGACATAGTGCCTCCTTGCTCTGAATGGTCCGCCTCGTCCGGAAGAATGCGGTCCTTCTCGGCCATCCGTTAAGGTCTCGAGAAGCGCGGCTCCACCGGACGCGGCGCTTCGTGGCATCTCGAACCTTCGATGCATCTTCAATATAGAAGAATGAACGAACTGCGTGGACCCGCCCTGGCTCTCCCCCGAAGGTCTGCCTCTCCAAGGCACTGCCCAGGGATCCTCTCCGCCCTGCCGTCGGAGGGTTTTCCCAAGTGCCTCGGGGGTGTACTACTGTGGCTTGGCGCTGTTCCTCTGGCAGGTCAGCAGTATGTGGTTGACGACGCGGCCGTTGTCGATCCAGGGGCCTGCCAGATCGAAGCATGGCATGGGGAACGAGCCTCATGGATTCTACCGGCCTGCCACCTCATCCCGGGCCTTGAGCTCACGTTCGGGAGTGGATTTGTGAATGGTGCGGGCTCGGACCGAACCACAGAATATGCTATTGAAGCCAAAACACTCTTTCGAGATCCAGACGTGGACGGATGGGGAATCGGAGTGGTTGTGGGAGTGGGCCCAAACCCCAGTGCCGACGCTGACCAGCGCCGGTTCGGAGACGTGTACGTCTTTTCCCCCGCCTCCGTGCCGCTGCTGCAGGGACGACTGATTGTCCACGGAAACCTGGGATGGCGATGGGACCGAGAAACGGTCCCGAGCACGGTCGACGGAAGTGGAAGCGAGGCCCATCACCTCACCTGGGGGCTCAGGACGGACCTGCCGCTTCACCGATTCATGTCCTTCCTCTTGGAGGGGTATGGAGAAGGGTCGGAACGACCGTCGGTGCAGATGGGTTTCAGAACCCACTTCGCCGACGCCGGGATGGAGGTGGACTGGAGCTGGGGCCGAGCCCTCGGCCGCCCTGGCGAGGGTCCGGGCTTCACCCTGGGTGTTTCGCTCTTCTCCGGCCGCCTCTTCTGACCCGACCCCGCTCACCAACCCATGTCATCACGAATCGTCACCAACCGACTCTTTCTCCTTCTCACCATTCCCTTCTTCGTCCTGGCCGACCGGTGTGGTGCGGACGAGGCCGAAGAGGCCGCTTCGCCCCAAAGCGCTAGCGAGGTCGCGGCCGTTAGCGACGGGAATACCGGAGAGGCGGGGCTGGACCCGGCTGTTCCCAACGCCTTTCTGGAGAATCTCTCGGTGCACTGTGGGGAGGCCTTCCCGGGTCGTCTGATTCTGACGCCGGAAGGGGACGACATGCTCACCGGGACG
>PWZC01000302.1 GCA_003567615.1 Gemmatimonadota bacterium
TCCAGGAGCACGACGGAGTAGGGGCGCCGCCGCACGGCCTTGGTGAGCGTGCCCGAATCCTCGTATCCCACGTAACCGGGAGGTGCCCCGATGAGACGCGAGACGGAGAACTTCTCCATGTACTCGCTCATGTCCACCCGGATCAGGGCATCCCGATCGGCGAAGAGGAACTCCGCCAGTGCTCGCGCCAGCTCGGTCTTCCCCACTCCGGTGGGACCGGAGAAGATGAAGGAGCCGATGGGGCGACGAGGATCCTTCAGCCCGGCTCGGCTTCGGCGGATGGCCCGGGAGATGGCCTCGATGGCGTCATCCTGACCCACCACCCTCTTGTGGAGTTCGTCCTCCATGTTGACGAGACGGTCGGTCTCGGCCTGACGGAGTCGGGTCACGGGGATACCGGTCCAACGGCTCACGATGAAGGCCACGTCCTCCGGCTCGATCTCAGGGCGGTTCGTCTTCCGCTCTTCTTCCCACTGGGCCTGACGGTCCTTGATCCGCTGCTGCACCTCCCTCTCCTGGTCCCGGAGCTCAGCCGCCCGCTCGAAATCCTGATCGCGGATGGCATCTTCCTTCCGTCCGGCGATGGCCTGGAGCTCGGCCTTCAGCTCTTCCATGTCCGGCGGCGGCACCTGGGAAGCAATACGGGCCCGGGCTCCGGCTTCGTCGATGACGTCAATGGCCTTGTCCGGGAGGAATCGGTCGGTGATGTAGCGGTCCGAGAGCCGAGAGGCGGCGTCCAGCGTCTCATCGGGAATGGTCACCTTGTGGTGATCCTCATAGTGGCTCCGAAGCCCCTTGAGGATCTCCACCGTCTCGTCCACCGCCGGCGGGTCCACGATGACCGGTTGGAAGCGTCGCTCCAACGCCCCATCCTTCTCGATGTACTTCCTGTACTCGTTCAGGGTGGAAGCGCCAATGCACTGGAGCTCTCCTCGAGCCAGCGCCGGCTTGAGCATGTTGGATGCGTCGATGGCCCCCTCGGCCGCCCCAGCCCCCACCAGCGTGTGCAGCTCGTCGATGAACAGGACGACATTCTTGTTCTGGGAGATCTCGTTCATGACGGCCTTGAGCCGCTCCTCGAACTGCCCCCGGTACTTGGTTCCAGCGATCACCGCCGCCATATCCAGGGCGAGGACACGATTGCCCTTCAGGGCCTCGGTCACCTCGTCCCGTGAGATGAGCTGGGCGAGTCCCTCCACAATGGCCGTCTTCCCCACACCCGGCTCCCCGATGAGGACCGGGTTGTTCTTCTTGCGTCGGCAGAGGATCTCCACCACCCGCTCGATCTCCTCACCGCGACCAATGGTCGGATCGAGCTTGCCCTGCGTGGCCAGCTCCGTGAGATCCCGGCAGAAGTGGTCCAGCGCCGGGGTCTTGGACTTCTTGTCGCCCTTGCCACCCTGCGAGCCGGAAGCCGAAGAAGAAGACGAGGAGGGGGTGCTCCCGATGCCGGCCGGTTCCGACGGACCCATGTCGGACCCCAGGACCTTGAGGGTCTCCGCCCGCGCCTCTTCCAGCGAGATTCCGAGGGAGTTCAGCACCTGGGCCGCAATCCCCTTTTCCTCACGGAGAAGTCCGAGCAGGAGATGCTCGGTGCCCACGTAGGAGTGGTTGAGCTCCCGGGCCTCCGCCATGGCGAACTCCAACACTTTCTTCGCCCGGGACGTGTAGGGCAGTTCGCCGAGGGCGATGGTCGCCTTCCCCGGCTTCACCGCCTCCTCAATGCCCTCGTGGATCTGGTCCAGATCCGCGCTGAGATTGGTGAGGACGGCGGCTGCCACACCTTCCCCCTCGCGGATCAGGCCCAGGAGGATGTGCTCGGTGCCCACGTAGTCGTGCTGCAGCCGAATCGCCTCGTCCCGGGCCATGGCCAGGACCTTCCGAACGCGGTCTGTGAAGTTGTAATTCATCGAGTCCCTCTGCCGGGATGAGACCGGGAGTCAGCCGGTCGGATCGGATGAGGAGGGCCGTTCCGGAGAGCCTCCGTCAGGTGTGACCTCACCCTCGGAAGCGAGAATCCGTCGGACGTAGGCCGCCCGGTGGGCGTCCTCCTCACTCGCTGAAAGCTCTCGCCCTGCCGCCTCGGCCAGATGGGCCGGCTGGGCGAAGATCATGATTTTGTTCAACGGATATACACGAAGCCCTGGGAGTAGTTTCAGGGAAGCGCCAAGGCGAACTCCGCTGAGGAGATTCATCAACTCCTCGAACGACAGGGACCGAGCATAGCGGAGAAGGCCGTATCCCCGCCAGATCTTGTCCTCCGTTACTCCGGCGGCATCCCTGAGAAGCACCTCCCGAGCCCGTGTCTCGTATTCGATGACCTGACGGACGATGCGGTCGAGATGCTCCACCAGGTCCTCTTCACTCTTCCCCAGCGTGGTCTGGTTGGAAAGCTGGAAGAAGTTGCCCACGACCTCGGAGCCTTCCCCGTAAAGACCGCGAAAGGTGAGCCCGACCTGGGCCAACCCCTGCAAGACCTTGCCGATCTCCTTGGTGAGAACCAGCGCCGGAAGGTGGAGGAGTACGGACGCCCGGAGCCCGGAACCCACGTTGGTGGGGCAACTGGTGAGGAATCCGTAGCGGGGGTGGAAGGCGTAGGGGACTTCCCGGCCCAACTCCTCGTCCAGCGTATCCAGCGCGTGCCA
>PWZC01000379.1 GCA_003567615.1 Gemmatimonadota bacterium
ACAGAAAGACCGGCAGGTATGGGGGGCGCTGCACCTCTATGGTAAGCCGTTCGGGTATCTCTCCAAGATTATCACGATAAATCGGCTCACTGCTAACGATTTTCGTCTCTTTACTGCTGTAGTAATCCGGGCCGAACGTGATATTGCTACCGTAGATGGTTACGTGCCCTCCAAATCGGCTGTTAAGGTGTACACGATTAGCCGCCAAAAGTGCATTGCCAGACACTTCAGAACCATCTATCTGCACATCCTGTGCGCCAATAAACAGATTCCCCCCGATCGTGGTCTTTCCGTTAAGCCTTACGACTCTCCCCATTGCAAAAACATCGCCGGCTACATTGCCATCTAAAACAAGCGACTCAGCCATGGTTGCCAGCATATCGCCAATGAACCCATTTACTGTTACGGATTCACCCGCAATAAATGCATCATCCATAACGGTTCCATCGATCGATACCTGCCGGCCGGCAGCGAACAAATCATTCTCCAATACACCTGCAATTTCAATCCATTCACCTGCTGCAAAGAGCTGTCTGGAGAGAGTGTCGGATTCCGATACTTGCACAGAACCGTCCGTCCGGTACACGCTTTGAGCCAGAAGCAGATCCGTTGATAAGACAGTTATCAGTACTGTAAACAGCACAGCCCTGGAAAGGATCCGGCATCGGTCAGTCCCTTTTAAACCCATAACCTTACTCCGTTTTTTATCCATTCAATTAAGCAAACTGAATCACATGGTAGAATCATCAAGCCAAAGCATTCATCCCTACGCGAATGCTTTTATGTTTTCAGGTTTCTTCACTATTCAGAATTGATTTGTACGATGGAGGCACTCAATACATGACAAGTGGTATACGAATAGAGACGTGATTCAATAACTGATATAGAATCGATCAATCTCCAACTTATGATTGTTTACCATCATGTTCCCGCTTTGAAAACATCCGGAGATTCCTCACACCGCGCCAGGCCGCTTTAAGCAAGACGTTGAAAACTATTAGCAACGCTGCCACGAAGCACCCGCTTCATTCATTTTCTGATGATGAAATGTAAACCATTTGGCTACATGGAATGATGAGCTTCGGCACTACAGCTAAATAAAGGAAGCACTACAACTTATGTAGTGATAAAACTGATAGCACGCATTTTAGCAAATAACAGCTGTAAAACCCGGCTTTCGCTGTTGAAAAAACCCTACATGGTGTTGTGGCATATCATTACGCAGAGTGTGGAAGAGTGATACACATAATCTGCTTTAATCGGGGCATTTTTAATCATATACACACTTTCTGAAAAGTAAAGGAGAAATGAAGATGAACGAACAAGTGAACTTTGAAAGATATTGCAATGAAACCAAATCATGGCTAACGGATATTGCGGAAATTATGCGTGTACCAGAACGAACCGACTGGGCGCTTACCGTGTTGAAAGCCGTTTTACACACGCTTAGAGATCGAACTCCTCTTGAAGAAGTCTTCCATCTATCGGCACAGCTCCCTGTGATGATTCGCGGTATTTATCTGGAAGCTTACAAACCCACCGGTAAGCCCATTAAAATGAAATCTGAAGAGTTCATGCATCAAATCAAAAAGCGGATGGGTCCGGCCGTAGAAGTACCGCCTGTGGAGGCTTTGAGAGCTGTACTCACAGTGATGTATGAAAAAACCTCTGTCGGAGAAATGGATGATATTCGGGGAACCATGCCTAAAGATATTCAGAAGCTATGGGATAACCTCGCACCGGCCGCAGAGGAGTTCTAAACTGAAACCGTTGAAAGCTGAAAACAGATTCAAGATGTCTGAAAATGAAGTAGCAAAGATTACAGCTGAAGGAAATACCAGAAATAAAGCCATGGAAAATGCCTTGCAAAAGGCGAATGCACATGTGAGCGATATTCAGGGTATACAGGTAGAGAATATTAAAGCTACAGTGGAGTCGAACAAGATTTCAAAGTACCGGCTGAAAGCAGTAGTTATACATGAGCCGGAAAGATAGTCAGTGCTATCAGGCTGTTCGTGAAAACAAAAGTTAGTTAGCGGGACCGGTTAGAGTGACATTTAACCGGTTCATTTTTATCGTGCTGCCCGTGCAGAATAGATGATGACTGTAAGCTTTCGATTTCTGCGAAGCAACTATGATCCGGGATTCTTTTCATAAATAGGCGGGAGTGAATTTTGACAGCTTGCACATTCAGAGAACTGTATAATCCTCACATGCTGCTTTCTTTTGAACGTGGAGGCAATAGATAAAGGAATAGCCAAACGTAAAATCAAGTTGTTTGATATCGTGAAAGTGATTATTTATTCGGCAATTATAGCTGTTTTGGCCGGGTGTTCCGCGAACACTGCACCCATTGATAATCCCGGCAGCATCGCTGAACTCATTAGCCTCGACATCGGAGGGATGGAACAGTGGGTGCTGATCCGCGGCGATGACAGATCCAACCCGGTGCTGTTATGGCTGCATGGCGGACCCGGTGCGGCGCAAATGCCGTTGGCTCACCATTTGGACGCTGAACTGGAAAAAGAGTTCGTTGTAGTGCATTGGGATCAGCGGGGTGCGGGTAAATCAAACCACCGTGGATTTGATGCACAAAGCATGAGATTTGATCGGTACATAACAGACGCGCACGAACTGATCAGTTA
>PWZC01000019.1 GCA_003567615.1 Gemmatimonadota bacterium
ACGAAGCTTTCCAACCTGGTCCTCCTCTGCCGTTTCCATCACCGGGCCGTCCACGAAGAGGGATTCACCGTGAAGATCGTCACCGGGCGCTTCGGTCCGCGGGGGAAATCGGGTGCGGAGGCTGGATCCGGCCCCACCGAGCGCATCCGCTTCTTCGACCGGAACGGGTGGCCGCTGCCGGATGTGGCGCCTCCGCCCCCGCTCAAGGACCCGTTTTCCGAGCTCCTGGCCACGCACCAAAGGCGGGGCCTCCACCCGGACGGCTACACCCCCTCGGCCCGGTGGAAGCGAGCCCGGGACATCCCCTGGGAGTTTGAGGCCAGGGCGCGGGAAGCGCTGGATAGCTGCACGACCATGGCTCGAGGAATGCGTGAGCGCTAGGACCTTAGCCAATCCTGATAGTGGACCCGTCAATCTTGATGCTGGACCCGTAGATCGTGACAGGTGCGCTGGAATTCTTCTTGTTGATATCGACGCCGGTCTTGCCCTCGATACTGACCGATTTCGTTCCTGACTCGATCTGTGTGGGGCCCTTCTCGCCCCGCACGAGAACTCCTTCATCCCCTTGGATAACTACTCTTCCAGTGAGCTGGCCACCATCGCCGACCACCCCAATTTGAGAAAGGATGCTGTCGTCCTTCATGCCATAGAGGAAGACCCCCTCCTTGGCCAGCTTGATCTTCGCATGCACCGTGTCTTGAACGTCCTGCAGCTTCGGCCCTCCTCGGGCATCGTCCTTCGAGCCCGCGGCTTTCATTGCCTGTCCAACACCTGTGGCTCCATGGATCATCTGAGGAAGGACTGTCGCGAAGGGCCACATCGCACTGGGCTTCCGATGCACCTCCCAGTTTGCCGCTGCCGCCAGACTGGAGATCACACCAGCGACGGCTCCGTAAGCAGCCGCCCTCGCGCTTCTCGTGGTCGATGTGACTCCCTCGGCGTTCGAATTGGAGCCATAAGAAATAATGACTTCGCTTGCGTCGCCTCCAATCATGGATTCGTTCTTCTCTCCTCCGATCAAAACTGAGGATTTGTCGGACTTGACGCTGATGTCGTCTCCAGAATGATGTTCGAACGTGCTCTTGGTGAAATGATATTCCTTCCCCAAGGAGACCTTGAATCCCGGGCCGAAGGTCATGCCGAACCTCTCGGATAGCTCAAGGTCGAACTTGAATCCCCCGAACACCTTCAGCGAGCCTCCGAGTTCAAAATCGCCCTTGAACCCAATGAAGCCGCCGATCTGCATCCCCAGCGTGAAGACCCCTTTGCGCCCCGTGGCGATTTCGGACAAGTCACTCTCGGTGAACCAGCGTACACTTCGCCCCAGCTCAATCGTGGACAAGTGACTGGGCGAGTGAATTCGAATGTGCTCCTGCCCCGGCGTCGCGTCGAAGACCATTTCATTCCCGAAGTCGTCCTCGATGATGCTCTTGTGCTTGTTGGCCGGTAGGCTCTGAGGCGGGGTCTGCTCGGCGTTGTAGACCCGACCGGTAATGATGGGTCGGTCGGGATCGCCCTCCAGGAAACTCACGATCACCTCCTGGCCCACGTGGGGGATGAACATCCCGCCCCAGCCATTCCCGGCCCAGTTCTGGCTGACCCGGACCCAGCACGAGCTGCCGGCGTCGCTACTGCCCAACCGGTCCCAATGGAACTGGATCTTCACGCGGCCGTGCTCATCCACATTGATCTTCTCTCCGGCCGGCCCTACCACCTTTGCGGTCTGGGCACCGGGCATGGATGGCTTCGACACCCTCAGGGGGGGGCGGTAGGAGTTCCCGTGGGGGATGGCAACGAACCGGTTCTTGTAGTCCAGCTCACCGGAATCCATGCCTGCCACGTAGGATCCGGCCTGGGCCGAATGGGAGACCTCCAGGATGGCGTATTCCCGGTTTGCGTCCCGGCGGTCGTGATTCGTGAGTTCAAACCGACGCCCCGCCTCAAAGCCCCGACACGTGCTCTGGCCCTGTACCAGGTGGTGCTTCGCCTCTTCCCGCTCAAGGGCGATGCGGGCATAGCGTTCCCCGTCATTCAGTTCGGTGAAGAGATTCTTCTGGTACTCGTAGATCTCGTCCGGCTCGTCTCCCGCTATGGAACTCCGGAGGCCAAGTGAGGGCTTGAGCTGGTCGTAATCTGCCAGGGTCACCTTCCCCGCATGCACGGACTGCTTATGGGTCAGAGACCGGATGACGTCTTCCTGAGGAACCAGCCCCGAGTGCACGCGCACCTTGTTCTGGCCATCCCCGGGCTTCATTTCCGGATGGTCCGTGAGCACCAGGATGTCTGCGCCATCGCTGTGCTCGAAGAAGTAGAAGATACCCTCCTCCTCCATGAGCCGGGACACGAAGTTCAGGTTGCTCTCACGGTATTGGACGCAATACTCCCGCTCGGCGTATTCGTGGATGAAGTGGGTCCGGAACTGAGCTCCTGCCTCTTCCGAGAACACCTGCTCCAGAATCTCGGGCACGGGCATGTTCTGAAAAATCCGGCAGTCCTTGGAGAGGGAGAGGAACCAGAGCCACGGCACCATCTCAGCCCGGTAGAAGCTGAAGTCGCCCCGGCGTCCCTCGTAGCCGAAGGATCGGACCCGCCCATGAACGCGGCGCATCTCTCCGTCCAACAGGAGAAT
>PWZC01000207.1 GCA_003567615.1 Gemmatimonadota bacterium
CCCTCGGCCGCCCCGGAGCCGTCGCAGTCGGGGCACGGCACCAGCACGGCGACCCGGAGACGCTTGGTGGCCCCCTTTACCACCTCTGTCAGGGTCAGGGGCAGGCGCACCCTGACCGACTCTCCCTTTCGACGTCCGCCACCTCGCCGCCGGGCTCGCCCTCCGCCACCGAAGAGATCCTCGAAGCCCCCGCCCCCGCCCCCGCCGAAGTCGCGCATGAAGATCTCGATGGCGTCGTGGAGGTCGAAGCCCCCACCGAAGGGGCCCCCGGCCCCACCCTTGAGACCCTGCTCGCCGTAGCGATCGAAGGCGGCCCGCCGTTGCGGATCCTTCAGGACCTCGTAGGCGGCGGAAATCTCCTTGAAACGAGCCTCGGCCTCGGCCGACCCCTGATTGCGGTCGGGGGGGTATTTCATGGCCAGCTTGCGGTAGGCCTTCTTGATCTGTTCTGCGTCGGCGTCCCGGGGAACGCCAAGGGTATCGTAGTAGTCTGCCATTCGGCTCGGTGTTGGACGTCGTTCAGTTCAGAACGTCGGATCGGAGACGGCGGGCGGTGGAGCGTGCCGCCGAATCGTCGACCTTCCTACCGCAGGATGCGGTTTACCAGGGAGGAGGGGTGCTCCACAATGGCGATCACCTTCTCGTAGGGCATGCGGGTCGGGCCGATTACCCCGATCACCCCTTTCAGTCCACCGACCCGGTACTCGGCCGTGACCAGGGTGAAATCAGACAGCTTCCGGTCCGGGTTCTCCGAACCGATGGTGATCTGCAGTCCGGGTACGTGAACCCGGCTGCCCAGGACCCGTGAGAAGAGCTCCCGTTCCTCCGTAAGTTGAAGGAGACCCTTGAGCTGCTCCCCGGACGTGAATTCCGGCTGGGACGCCAGCACGCTGGCATTCCCCAGATGGACCTCCGATCCCTCCAGCTCCGGCCAGTCGAAGAGCTCCGGGCCGGACTGCATGAAGATATTCAGGATCTCCTCGGCCGCCGGGTCATCGGGCGGCGCGGCGTCCCGAACGCGCTCCGCTACGGAATCCCGGATCTCCGCCAGGGTCAGGCCGGCCAGGCGTTCGTTCAGAAGAAGGGTCAGCGTCACCACCGTATCTTCCGGGATCTCACACGGAAGATCCACATAGACCGTGCGGACGAAACCACTCCGGATCTGGGCCACCAGGAGTACCTTGGTGGACGAAACCCGGAAGAGATCCAGGCGTTCGAGAACCGCCCCGTCCAGGCGCGGCGCCGCCGCCACGCCCAGCTCCTGCGACAGGAGTCCGAGCGCACTGATGGCCCGGCGTACCAGGCGATCCACGGCGGAGGCCGCCACCTCGTCCAAGGCCGCGGCGATCTGGTCCTTCTCCTGATTGCTCAAGGCCTGAGGCCGCATGAGCTGGTTCACGAAGATCCGATACGCCAGATCCGTCGGCACGCGGCCGGCGGAGGTGTGCGGGGGGAGAAGATATCCCTTCTCCTCGAGATCACTCATGGTGTTGCGGACCGTGGCCGGCGATACACCGAGGTCGAATCGACGGGTCACATTCCGGCTACCGGCCGGCTCGGCGGTCTCCACATAGATCCGCACCACCGCCTCGAGCACCCGACGTTCCCGCTCGGAGAGCTCGCTGCCATCCGGGCGATCCAGGCGCCCCTCTGTGGGATCTTTCACCATTTGTCCCTCCGAACCTCGGGAAAACCGCTCGACTTGAATGGCCGAATCGGCCAAATCAGTCGAACCTCGCTTCTGTGGGCGCCACATGCTGTGGCCAGCCTTCAGCCAGCTCAGGGATCAGTGTGTCCATGACAAGCCAACCCGCCGGCGTCAGCCGGACGCACTCCCCCGCGGATCGGGCCAACCCCGTGGCAACCCATCGGTCTCGGATGCATCTGGCATCATGGAGCCCCGGCCCCCTCAGGTCCAGCCCCTGCTCCAGGGAAAGCAGCCCCCAAAGCCGTTCGAGGAGACGCTCCTCGGGCGTCAGGATCTCGGAACCAGCCCGGGGATCGAGATTCGCCCCCAGCCTGATGAAGTATGCGGCGGGGTCGTCCAGGTTCCAGAATCGACGACCCTGACCATGGGAGTGGGCGCCGGGACCCAGGCCCAGGTAGGTCTCACCCTGGAGCACCGCCCGATGATGGCGGGGCTCCGATCCAGGCAGGGCGAAGGCGGTGAAGGACCATTGGCGATATCCAGCCTCATCGAGTCGTCGGGTCAGCTCCAGGTAGAGGTCGGCTAATCGGTCCTGCCCCTCCGGGTCGGTCTCCTGGAGCCTTGCCTCCCCTCCGCCATCGACCCGAACCTCCTCCACCAGGCTCACCTGTGGCGGAGCCCAGCGGTGGATCACGGCCTCCAGGAGACCGACGGGGTCCGGTGGTGGTCGGGACGTGTCCCGGGCGGTACCCGACCCCCGCACGTTACCTGCGCCCCCTCCTGCGCCCTCCCCCTCCGGGCCCTCCCCCTCCGGGCCCTGGAAACCACCGTCCCGACCATGGCGGTGAATCCCGAAGGCCACATCGACACCCCAATACGTGAGGCGGCTCAACCCGAGCCGGGTCGGCCACTCCACGGGGACACCCACCTCCGGCCTCCTGAGGCTGAGACGCGTCACGCCCGCCTCAATCCACCCGTCGACCCTCACCTCATCCATCTCGTCCGGACGGACCTCGAGGGCCACCTCCGCCCCGCGATCCGGGCTCATTCCCACGAGCTCCATGAATCGTATCAGATCCCCGGGCGAGGGAGCCACCGAGTCCGGACCACCCACGTGAAGGGAGTCGAAGCTCGCTCCAGGCCCCACCCCCTGCCGACGGCGGAGCTCGACCTCCCGGGCCAGGCCGGCAGCCCAGTCCAAGCTCCGGCTTCCTCTCCCGGCCCGCTTCATCCGATTCGATCCCGGCACCGGATCGATTCTGGAGACCTCGTCGCCCTCGGGCCTGGAGACCTCGTCGTCTTCGGCCCCGGGGTGTGGGCCCGTGAGGTACAGGTGCCGGGGAATGTCCAGGCTCCACGCGGTGCGGGGAAAGCCGGGCGCGGCAGGGGTCATGGAGTGGACCCGGGCCGGCGAGGACGGGGGCGGAATCCCTCACGTCGCTCCTCGACCCCGCCGCCCCCCGCCGGGGAGGAAGGGTCGAGGCTTACCGGCCGCCACCCCTCCGGTCCCCTGGATACGGAACCGTCCAATTCAAGCTCCGAGAGGATTTCAAGAACCCGGGCCACGGGGAGGCCCAGCTCCTCCGCCAGGAGATCCGTGGGCAGGGGCCGGCGAGTCAGCGCACCCAGGATCCCGGCGGAATCCGCCGCCCCTTCGTCACCTCCGGCACCCGGATCCCCCTCCGTCTCCATACCCCAGTCCTCCAGGAGTTCCCGGGGGTGTGTGAGGGGCCAGGCACCGTCCCGCAGGAGTGCATTCGTACCTCGACACTGCCCCCACTCCACCGGCCCGGGAACGGCGTAGATGTCCCGGCCCAGATCCAGGGCGTGATCCACGGTGATGAGGGCGCCGCTACGTCCTCCTGCCTCCACGACCACCACTGCCCGGGACAGTGCTGCAAGGAGTCGATTCCGACGGGGAAAGTGGTGGCTCCGGGCCGTTTCCCCCGGCGGGAACTCACTCACCAGAAGCCCCCCGGCATCCACCACCGCCCTCTGCAGACGGCGGTGGGATGGCGGGTGGACCCGGTCCACCCCCGTGCCCAGGACAGCGATGGTAGCCCCGGGTCCATCCAGAGCCCCGCGATGGGCGGCGGCGTCGATTCCCAGAGCCAGCCCACTGAGGACCGGGATTCCCACCCTGGACACCTCCCGACCCAACGATTCGGCGAACCGCCGTCCCGGGCCGCTGGCGCGACGGGTCCCCACCACAGCCACTCCGTCCCGCTCCAGGAGTTCGGACCGTCCCAGCAGGAAGAGCACAGGCGGGGGGTCATGCAGGTGGAGGAGGGCGGGTGGATACCCGGGAAGCCCCATTCCCGTCACCTGGATTCCGCGGTGCCGGCACCGGAGGATGAGGTCCCGCGCCTCCCTCAGCCCCTGGGGGCGCCCCACCCCGGCGGGCCGTGCCCGGCCCGTGATCCGGCGCCACTCCCCGGTGGGAGATCGCCAGGCGCGTTCGGGATCGCACAACGCACCCAGAAGAAGTGTCACACTCCGATCCCCGACCCCCGGAGTCGCACGGAGCGCCAGGAGGAACGCCAGACGTTCCTCGTCCCAGGGCGGCCCCGACTCCCGAACGGCCGACCCCCGGAAGGCGGGAGCGGTGGGAGTCCGAAACATCAGAGTTCCTGATCCACCTCGTCCCACCACGCTGCCTCCTCGGAATCCGTCTCCCCTTCCGTCCCCGTGCTGGCGGACTGCGAGGACGTCGCAGCCGGCTCGGGCACCTCCCGGGGGAGTTGGGAAATGTGGGCCCAGAGCCGCTCCAGGAGTTCGGCTTTCCCCTCGCCGGTGACCGACGAGAGTCGGTGGACACCCCAGGCCTCCGGGGCCTCGACCTCCGGCGGCGGCTCCTCAGGTGGCAGGAGATCCGCCTTGGTCAGAACGAGGCAATGGGGTCGCCGGGCCAGTTCCGTGCTGTACTCGGCCAATTCGGTCCGGAGTCGGTGGTAGGTCTCCTGCGGGTCCGGATCGTCCAGGGGAACCAGGATCGCCAGGGTCCGGGTTCGCTCGATGTGCTGGAGGAATCGGTGCCCGAGACCCCGCCCTTCGTGGGCCCCCTCCACGAGACCGGGAATGTCGGCCATGACGAAGGACCGATACCCCGACATCTCCACCACGCCCAGGTTCGGTACCAGGGTGGTGAAGGGATAGTCGGCAACCCGGGGCCGCGCTGCGGACACAACGGAAAGAAGCGTCGACTTCCCGGCGTTGGGCTCGCCCACCAGCCCCACATCCGCCATGAGCTTGAGCGTCAGCTCCACCTTCCGGGACTCTCCCTCCTCGCCCGGCTCCCAGCGTCGCGGGGCCTGATGGGTGGCTGTGGCGAATCGGACGTTCCCCCGTCCACCACGCCCCCCCTTGGCCACTACAAGCCGTGCGCCTTCTTCCAGAAGTTCGCCGAGAAAGTCCCCGGAATCGGCATCGCGGACCTGGGTGCCCGGTGGAACCCGGAGAACCCGGTCGTCCCCGCTCCGCCCCGTGCGATTGCTCCCCTGTCCATGCTGGCCTCGCTCCGCGCGGTACCGGGCCTGGTAGCGAAAGTCGGTGAGGGTGGAGAGCTGGGGATCCGCTTCGAGGATCACACTCCCCCCGTGGCCCCCGTCACCACCGGCCGGTCCTCCCCTGGGGACGCCGGATTCCCGCCGAAAGGCCTCGGAACCGGAGCCGCCGACTCCGCCCTCCACTTCAATGACCACCTGGTCAACAAACACGTCCACCTCCAGGAATCAACTGTCGGGGGCCGCGCTTCGGCCTGCCCGATCCCGCACCCGGCGCCATACCTTCCGGACCTCTTCCACATCCGTGGTGGGCGCCAGTTCATCCACCTCCCGCAGCATGGCCTCCACCTCGTCGGGCTCCCCCCCCACTTCCAGGGCTCCCCGCAAATGGGAGTAGAGCTGCACAGGCGCTCCGAGGACCGCCAGGAGCGCAGCCACGCAAAGCTCCCTCTCAGGCAGATCCAGTCCCGGCCGACCCAGGACCTTGCCATACCCCTCTTCCACCATCCATCGGTCAAGATCCGGGTGGAGGTCCCGCACATTTCGCCGAAGTCGCTCGTACTGCTGGCCATAGACCCGCCGGCAGACCGCCTCTCCCCGCCGACCCCTGGTGAGGGGATCGTCTTCCATGGGGGGGGAGGCCGGCCAGCCGGAGAACCCCCTCCAGAGCGCGAGGGCATTGAGGGCCGCCGGAAATCCGACGAAGAGGTAAGTCTGGACCAGCACCTCCTCCACCTCTTCCGGCGCTGCCGCGTCCCGGACCTCCGCCAGTGCTGTCCGAAGACAGGATTCCTTCCGGGTCGCCACCGCCGCACTCACCCGAACCAACGCCCGGAGGGCAGGAGTCAACCGAAGCGGATTGTCGGGATCCAGGCGGGACATGGTGCGTTCCTCCGGCTCATGGGCCATGGACCTCTCCTGCTGACTCGAGTGATCCAACGCAGCTCAGGGTGGCCGCGTCTTCCCCCAGGGTGTTGGTAACCGATCGGTCCCGCCAGGGGGACAGCCCATCGTCCGACCCTCCGTCCAGCACCTCCATCCGGTCCAGGAGGCCCACCAGGGCCACCTCGCAGGCTCGCAGGGCCCCGTCCTCCACCTTGAGGGCAAAGCCCAGTCCCGACCCTCGATCCACACCGCCGTACACACCCTCCGCACCCAGCTTCGCCACCACCCGGCCGCCGGTGGCCTCCAGGACCGCCGTACAGAGACGTCCGGTTCCCGCCACCTGGAACGGATGTCGGGCCATGGCCTCCAGGATCACCGATGGACCGGATCCACCCCCGAATGCCGCCCGGCCGAAGCGGGCAAAGGCTCCCGCCAGCGCCGAGAGGGGAAGCGCGAAGCACAATACCCCGCATCCATCGACCCCGGTGGGCAATCGCTCAACCGGGATCCCGGTCCACCGGGACAACTCGGCGATCATACGCTGCTGCACCGGGTGATTCCCGCGCCGATACCCTTCGGGTGCCCATCCCAGTTGCCGCGCCAGTAGAAGCATACCCCCATGCTTACCCGAACAGTTGTTGTGGATCCGGGACGGGGACTCGCCCGCAGCCACCAGTTGCCGCGCCGCCTCCCGATTCAGGGGCGGGTGGGGGCCACACTCCAGATCCTCTTCGCTGAAGCCGCCCCGGGTCAGGAGCGAACGAACCCGCTCCAGGTGGGCGGGCTCCCCGCCGTGGGACGCGCAACAGACGGCCAGTTCATCCTCGGTAAGTCCCAGCCTCTCCGGGACCCCTTCCTCCACCAGTGGCAGGGCCTGGAACGGCTTGGCCGCCGAGCGGATGAAGGTGACCAGCTCCGGGGAACCGGTCGAAGCAATCACCCGACCGGAGGGATCCGCCACGGCCGCATGGACGCGGTGACGGGATTCGTTCAATCCGCTGCGGGTGAGGATCACATCCATAGCGCTGTTGGTCTCACTTTCGTGCATCCAAGGATGTCCATGGCCAAGGGGCGTCGCCATGGCCGGATGGGCCACGGGCCGCCGCCGAGTGAACCACCTACTCAGAATGTCGTCAGCCAGACAACGGTCTCCAGCCAGAGCACGCGGGCCCCCACAACCAACAGGAGGACTCCGAATACCCGCCGGAGCACCGCCACCGGCATCCGCCGATTCCAGGCGGCACCCAGCGGCGCCAGGAAGATGGCTCCGGGGAGCATGGCCACCAGGGCGGGGAGGTGAACGTACCCCAGCGCGCCCGACGGCAGTCCATCCACCCCACTCCCCGCCCAGGCGTATCCGCCCGTGCCCGCCAGCGAGGCGAAGATCACCAGGACGAGGGAAACGGGTACCACTCGCTCGAGGGGGATCCCACCCCAGCGCAGGAGGATGGGAATGGCCACCAGACCTCCCCCGACGCCCAGCACCGCCGAAAAGAAACCGATCATCCCGCCCCCCACCAGTCCAGGACCGAGTCCCACCCCGCGGACGCCCTTCTCGGCTGCTCCCTCCGGAGACGGAAGGATTCCCAGCAAGCGGGCGGCCATGATCAAGAGAAAGAATCCGAAGGCAGCCTTCAGGACCGCAGCCGGCGACGAGGTAGCGCCCCAGGCCCCGACGACGGCCCCCATGCCGGCACCCACCGCGAGGGGCCCCAACGGCGGAAGCTCCAGGGCCCCGGCACGGCGGAAGGCCAGGACCCCGGACAGGGCGGTGGGAATGATGAGGGCCAGGGAGGTGGCATGGGCCAGAGCGGCCTCGTGTTCCGAGAGGACCATCAGCCCGCTCCACCCGGACCCGGCCATGAGGAAGTACAGAAACGGGACGACGAGAACACCGCCGCCGATTCCCAGCAGGCCGGAAACCGCGCCCACGACGCCGCCCATGAGGACGGCCAGGGCGAAGGCGGCTGGGGTCAGGAGGGATCCACCGTGCCCGGGAGTCCGCCGGCAGGTGATCCTGGCGACAGCCCCACGGACCCTGCCGGGAAGGGCCGCCCGGCCAGAGTGAAGAGGTCCTCCAGGGAACCGGCCTCCCGCAGGAGATCCAGGGCTCGCTGAAGGGGAAGGTCCCCCTCCACCCTGCTGAGGAATCGGGCCCGTTCACCTCCCGCCTGCGAGGCGATCTCCCCGGCCAGTTCCCTCGAGAGGAAGCGGTACACACCCCGGAAGGTCGCCTCATCCAGCTCCACCCCCGCTTCACGGAGGCGCTCGGCAAGGCGATCCATCTCCGCGGCCGGGAGTCGGAAGTCCGCCGGGTCCACCTCGTTTCGCTGG
The DNA here is from genome assembly GCA_003567615.1 of Gemmatimonadota bacterium. GTDB lineage: Bacteria > Gemmatimonadota > Gemmatimonadetes > Longimicrobiales > Gaopeijiaceae > PWLA01. The sequence goes on from PWZC01000207.1 coordinate 8,371, forward strand.
AGGAAATCCACCGCCTGATTGAAGATGGCGGTGTTCACCCCACCGGCATGGCGAAACAGCCGCCGGACCGCCTCCTGCTCGGAGACGTCCAGCGTGTCAGGCAGAACGATGAGGTCGGGAACGATGCCTCCGCCGCCCAGCAGCGTCCGGCCCCCATAGGACGTGACCTTGGGACGGCCCGTCGTATCCGGAATCTGGATGAACTGACCATCCACAGTGAGGGCCAGGCGAGCACCGTTTGCGGAGGCAGGAGGGGGCGCGGGGGGCTCCGTCGCTTCCTCTCCCGGCTCATGGGCCTCCGGCACGGCGGCGGCGTGGACCGGAGCTTCCTCCGACTCCATGGGCATCTCGATGGAACGCCCACGCGGCGTGTACCAGCGGGCGGTGGTGAGCTTGAGGACGCTTCCCCCGGTCAGGTTGAAGAGGGTCTGAACCGACCCCTTCCCAAAGGTGGGTGTGCCCACCACCACGGCCCGATCGTGATCCTGGAGCGCTCCGGAAACGATCTCCGACGCCGACGCACTCCCCCGATCCACCAGGATCACCACCGGGGCGTTCCCGAACCGGCTGCCCGCGGTGGTGCGGAAGGTCTGGGTCTGGTTCCGTGCCTGCCCCCGTGTCTCAGCCACCGTGGCGCCCCGTTCCAGGAAGAGGTCCACGATCCGAATGCTCTGATCCAGCACGCCGCCGGGATTCCCGCGCAGATCCAGGATGAAGGAGCGGGCGCCGGCGGCCCGGAGGGAATCGGCCGCCGCCTCCAGCTCCCGCGTGGAGGTCTCGCTGAAGACGCCCAGGGGGAGATATCCCACATCGTCTTCCAGGAGTGCCACGAAGGGAACGGAGCGGAGCTGTACCCGCTCCCGGGTCAGCGTGAAGTCGATGACCTCATCCACGCCGGGCCGGCGGATGCGCACCTCGGTGTCCGTCCCCGGACGCCCGCGGAGTACCTGGACCGCCTCCTGCGCCGACCACCCGCGCGTGGACTGCCCATCCACAGCGATGATCTCGTCTCCGGCCCGGATCCCGGCCCGGGTTCCAGGCGTTCCCGGAAGGGGTCCCACCACCGTGATGTACTCGTCCCGATCCACGATCTCCAGTCCGACCCCGCCGTAATCTCCTTCCGTCTGGATGCGGAAGTTCTCGTAGGCGGCGCCATCCATGAGGGACGAATTGGGGTCGCCGAGTCCCTGGATCATGCCGTCGATGGCCGACTGGTAGAGACGGGACCGCTCCACCGGATCCACGAACCGGTTGGAGATGTGATCCACGATCTCTTCCAGCAGCCGGCTCTGGACGTAGAGGTTGTCTTCCTGCGCCACACCACGCTGCAGGAACCATCCGCCGGCCATGAGGGCCAGCAGGAGAACGACGACGGGTCCGAAGGGAGAGCGAGTCTGATCCATATTGGCTCTTCAACCCTCGGTCGAACCGAAGGGTTCCGGGAAACGGGCGCGCAGGACGGACCGGATCCGTTCCTGCACCTCCTCCGATGTCCCCTGGCCGTCCACGACCACGGCATGGGGATCCCCTGCCGCCAGCGCACGATACCCCTCGTGGATCCGGGTCAGGAACCCCTCCCCCTCCCCCTCGATCCGATCGTCGGTGCGACCCTCACGTCGGCGCCGGGCCGCCGCACCTGCCGGAGGGAGGTCCAGCACCACCACCAGGTCGGGACGGAGCCCACCGGTGGCGAAGGCATTGAGCTGCCGGGCTCGTTCCAGCCCCAGCCCTCGCCCCAGCCCCTGGTAGACGAAGGTGGAGTACTCGAAACGGTCCGACAGCATGATCTCACCCCGCGCGAGGGCCGGACGCACCACCTCCCGCACGAAGGCGGCGCGAGCAGCCAGCATCAGCAAGAGTTCGGATTCGGGTGGGATGGCCAGGTCGCGATGATGGAGCAGCACATGGCGGATCGCCTCTCCCAGACGGGTCCCGCCGGGCTCCCGCGCCCGGGTCACCGTCAGCCCCAGCGAGGCGAACCAGTCGGCGAGGAGGAGGGCGTGGGTGGTCTTCCCCACGCCCTCCCCCCCCTCCAGGACCAGGAAGAGCCCGGCCCGGCTCACTCGTAGTACTCGAGCCCCAGGTGCGTGAGGGGCTCTTCACCACCCATCCAGCGAAGCGTGTTCTTGAGCTTCCGATGCTGGATGAAGATGTCGTGCTCGGGGTAGAGCCCCGGCGCCGTCTGGGGGCTCTTGAAGTAGAAGGAGAGCCACTCCTGGATCCCCCCCATCCCGGCTCGGGACGCCAGGTCCAGGAAGAGGGCCAGATCCAGCACGATGGGAGCCGCCAGGATCGAGTCCCGGCAGAGGAAGTCCACCTTGATCTGCATGGGATACCCCATCCATCCCACGATGTCGATGTTGTCCCACCCTTCCTTGTTGTCGCCCCGGGGAGGGTAGTAGTTGATCCGGACCTTGTGGTACAGGTTGCCGTAGAGCTCCGGATACATGTCGGGCTGCAGGATGTGCTCCAGCACACCCAGCTTCGACTCCTCCTTGGTCTTGAACGAATCGGGATCGTCCAGCACCGCCCCATCCCGGTTCCCCAGGATGTTGGTGGAGAACCATCCCTGGATCCCCAACATCCGGGTCTTGAGGCCCGGGGCCAGGATCGTCTTCATGAGGGTCTGACCCGTCTTGAAGTCCTTGCCGCCGATGGGCACGCCCCGCTCCGCCGCCGCCGCCTCGAGGGCGGGGATGTCCGCTGAGAGGTTCGGAGCCCCGTTGGCGTAGGGCACGCCCTCCAGGATGGCCGCATATGCATAGATCATGCTGGGGGCAATGGCCGGATCGTTGTTCCGGAGCCCTTCCTCGAAGCTCTCCAGCGTCTCATGCACGGGCCCCGGCCGGAGGAAGATCTCCGTGGACCCGCCCCAGACCATGACGAGACGGTCACACCCGTTCTCGTCCCGGAACCGGCGGATATCGTCCCGAAGCTGTTCGGCCAGCTCCATCTTGGTGGAGCCGGTCTTCACGTTGGGCCCGTCCAGCTTCCGGACATAGGCCGTGTCGAAGACGGCCGGCATGGGCCGGATCGACCGGAGGAAGTCCTCAATGGGGTCCAGGTGATGACGCTCCAGGACACCTGCGACCCGGGCGCTGTCGTAGCCGTCGTCGGGAATGGGGTCCCAAGCGCCGAAGACCAGGTCGTCCAGCGCGGTGAGAGGGAGGAACTCGCGGATCAGCGGGGCACGCTTCTCCGTCCGCTTCCCCAGCCGAATCGTGTTCAGCTGGGTAAGGGATCCAATGAGGGGGGCCAGGCCCTGGCGGGCGGCCTCCACCCCGGCCACCACCGTGGTTCCTACAGCTCCGAATCCAGGCAGCAGAACGCCGAGACGCCCCTCCGCCGGCTTGATCTCCGGTCGATCGCTCACTTGAGCTTCTCCGTTTGTTGTTCGGTTTGCGGGGGAGGGCCCGGCGGCGCCGTTCCCTC
>PWZC01000146.1 GCA_003567615.1 Gemmatimonadota bacterium
CCGCATCAACGAGGAAGGCACCCCTCGGGGCGAGGCCTGGATGGTGGTGTCGAACCACCTCAAGTCCAAGGGTGGATGCCCGGGCGACGATCATTCCCATGCCCGGCCCGGAGATGAGGACATGGGCGACGGCCAGGCCTGCTGGAACGCGCACCGGGTGGAGGCGGCCCGGGCGCTGGCGGACTGGCTCGACTCGGACCCCTCGGGCACAGGGGTGGGCGCCGCCGGATCCCTCATCCTGGGCGACCTGAACAGCTACGGCCGGGAGGACCCGATCCGGCTCCTGGAGGAGCGGGGGTGGATGGACGGCTTCCGCCTGGCCGGGGTAGAGCGGCCCTACAGCTACGTCTTCCAGGGGCAGGCTGGCCGGCTGGACCATGTCCTGATCCACCAGGCCCGCCAGGACGCTCTGGTGGGGGCCGCCATCTGGCACACCAACGCCGACGAATTCGCCGGGTTCGGCTACGAGTGGGATCCGGACCCCGGGGTCTGGCGTAGCTCCGACCACGACCTCCTGCTTGTGGGGGTGGCCGTGGAGCCTTCCGCGGGGTCGGCCCGTCACATCTCAACTCCCGATGGTGCGCCTCAGGACTGACCTGGTGTCCTGCCCCTGATCTGGGGTCCTGCTCCCAGAGCCGCCAAAATCCGAATCCAGATTCGGATTTTCCCCTCCGCCCTTACGGCCCTCCCTGCACCGTGGCCACCCGCACCCAGGCGCCTTCGACGCAGAGGCTCCCGGGACCTTCGCCCGGAGCCGAGGTGGCGGTGACGGCGGCGGTCCAGCGGACAGATGCGCCTGCGGGAATCCCCCACGCCTCGGACCAACCCGGCGCGCCGGAGAGGTCTGTGGTGGTCACCTCGGCCGTGGTCCCGCTCACCCGGGCCAGACTCACCGCGGTGGAGAAGGTCCGCTCCGCCGCCTCGCCCTGGAGGAGGGTGAGGGACACCACACCCCGGTCTCCACTCCGGTACGGATCGGGGACGGCGAAGGTAGTGCGCATCCGCCGGTACGGCCCCGCCACATGGGAGGTGGTGGGGTCGATGAGGGGGGGAAGGGTCACCGTTTGGTCGGCCAGGGTCCGGAAGAAGCGCGTCTCCACGACCGCGCCCCCCGCCGCCGGCAGAGCGCTCACGGTCAGTTGGTGGAAGTCGCCGTCCCGCTGCCGGTCGGCCGGGATCCCTCGAAGGGTGGTCGGGCCCGTCCCGGTACCAGGGAGCTGACCCAGCGCCGCATTGCTCCCCAGGCACTGATTCCCGGACGCATAGCCCATGAGGGCATTGGCGCCCTGGGCCCCGGCACCCGCCACGGATAGCTGGGCCGTGGCCGGCGCGAAGGCCTCGCTTCCCCCGAAGTCCACAGTGCCCAGGGAGCCACCGTCGGTCCCCTCCACGTCGCGGCGGATCAGGAACCGGTCCGGGCGGGGGTCCGAGAGGGAGGCCCGGAAGGCAACCAGGTCGAAGGTGCCCTCGGGCATCCCGGTGATCTCGAGCTGGGGTGCGGCTCCCGGGGCGATGCCGAAGCCCTGGCCCAGCGATGCCCCGACGATCTGGGTGGCATCGACACCCGCCAGGGTCCCGGTCATGGTGGCGTCGCCACGGGGCGGGACGCAGATCCGAACCGGTTGAGCCTCCAGGAGTTCGCTGCGGGTCAGGTAGATCACCTGGGTGATGGGCCTCCCGCCGCCCCCGGAGACCCAGGCGTAGGCCCCCACCGCAGCCGTCAGGGGGAAGGTGAAGACCGTCCCGCTTCCCTCGGCCCGATTCCATGCCGCTGACCCGTCCTGATAGCCCACCCAGAGGGGAAGGTCATCGGCCAGGCAGGCGGAGAAGTCCATGGTCACGGTGGCGCCCGTTCCCCCGTTCCCATCCCCGTTGCCGTCCGGGGGCGGAGCCGTGAGGGCGAGGGCGAAGGGCCGGGTGACGGCGGCGACCCCGGTGCCCGAGGCCCGGATGGTGAGTTCGTACGAACCTGCGGCCGCGGTGGAGGTGGTCTCGAGGGCCACGGCGAAGGTGGAGGTGGTGCCGCTGGTGCCGGCATCGCCGACGGAGGCTGTGACGCCGGACGGCAGTCCCTGGACCTCCACCGCAACGCTCCCGGTGAACCCGCCGGAGCGACTTACCGTGGCGGTGATGGAGGTGGGGCTGCCCGCCTCCACCGTGGCGCCGGTGGGAGCCAGGGTGAGGGCGATGGCCGGGGTGGGGGCCGGATCGCCGCCGCCCCCGCCATTTCCGGGGTCGGTGACCGTGCCCGAATCGGAGCCGCACCCGGCCAGAAAGAGGAGAAGGGCAGAGGCCATTCCCGCCTGAACGAGGCGTTCAAGGGGCCATGGGAGCCTTCCACACACGCCGCCACGGTCCGCACCGATGATCCATTCCGAGCAGGACATCCCCACCTCCTTGTCAAAGACCGGAGGGGCGGGGGATGACCGGCCCATTTCGGCACCCCCGGACTCTCCGCTGCCACCAGGCCCGGCCGGCGTGGGAACGACCGGCGAAGGAACGATGGGACTAGTTGGAGAATGGGGGGTGAGGGGGCGGGGGGCAAGGATTTTCAACTCCGCTGGGCCTTGGCCCGTGCCATGTCTCTCCACGGGCTACCTGACCGTGGGCCATGGAACGATCAGCG
>PWZC01000363.1 GCA_003567615.1 Gemmatimonadota bacterium
AGGGCCTCGCCCGTGCGGTGGACCGGATTCTGGACTGGTCCCGTCCGTACCAGGATCCGGCCAACCGCACCACGGTGAATGTGTCCATCCTGCGCAGTGGTGAGGTCTTCAACCACAAACCGTCGGACGGATGGTTCTCCCTCGATCTCCGGTCCCTTGAGGCAGGGACCGTGACGGAGATGGAAGAAGGCGTCCGGACGATCCTGGCCGAGGTGGAGGCGGAGACGGGGATCCCGCTGCATATGGAGCCTGAGTCCCTGGTGCCGGGGGGGCAGATTCCTGGGGCACTGGAGTCCACGCTGGTTCGTTCGTCCCAGGTGGTAGCCCAGCACCTGGGACTGGAGCCGAATCTGAATCCCGCCGGGTCGTCCAACATGAATGTGGCCGTAGCCCGGGGAATCCCGGCCATCGGGCTCGGTGGAAGCCGGGGGGGCGAGCGCGGACACCCCGGGGAGTGGGCCGATATCCCTGCCATGATGCGGACCGCGGAGCACGTCTACCTGTTGGCCCTCCTGCTGGCCGGGGGCGAACTGCCGGTGGGACTCCAGGGAGTACAAGGGGCCGGGAGCCGGTGAGCGTGAACAGGCCGGACGGAGCGAGGCGGCCGGATGGTGCTCCACCGGCCCCCCTCCGCCGAGATGACCGCCTTCCCACCGATACCTTCCAGCTTCCCGTGAAGCGAATGCGCTCCGGGTACTACTCGGACAAGTATTTCGTCCGGGCCCGGGAGGTGCTCATGGCGGACGGCCGGGAGCCTCGGGTGACTATGCAGGTCTTCCAGAAGAATCACGCGTGGGTGGCGGGCACCGACGAGGCGGTGGCCATCCTTAAGCTCTGTCTCACAGAGGGATATACCTGGTCGGACCTGGTCGTCACCAGCCTTCGGGACGGCGATCGGGTCAGACCGTGGGAGACGGTGATGGAGATCGAGGGACCGTACGCGGCCTTCGCCCACCTGGAAACGCTCTACGTGGGGGTGCTCAGTCGGCGGACTCGGATCGCCACTCGGACCCGGGAGGTGGTGGAGGCTGCCTGGCCGAAGCCCATCATGTTCTTCCCGGCCCGCCACGACCACTGGATGGTGCAGACCGGAGATGGGTGGGCGGCCCATGTGGCGGGCGCCATCGGTGTCTCCACCGACGCGCAGGCTTCGTGGTGGGGATCCGAGGGGATGGGCACGGTTCCCCATGCCCTGATTGCCGCCTACGGCGGCGATACGGTAGCCGCCACGGAGGCCTTTGTCCGTCACATGCCCGAATCAGTTCATGTCATTTCACTGGTGGACTTCGACAACGACTGCGTTCGTACCTCCTTGGAGGTGGCCCGGGCTGTGGGCTCTCGCCTCTATGGCGTGCGCCTGGACACGTCGGAGAAGATGGTGGACCGGTCCCTCATGGCTGAGATGGGTGACTTCGATCCTCGCGGGGTAAATCCCCAACTGGTTCACAAGGTCCGGGATGCCCTGGATCGGGCGGGATTCCAGGCGGTGCAGGTGATCTGTTCCGGAGGGTTCGACGCAGCGAAGATCCACGCCTTCGAAGGGACCGGGGTTCCGGTGGATGCGTACGGGGTGGGGAGTGCCCTCATGCGAGGGGACTACGACTTCACCGCCGATGTGGTCCGGGTGGACGGAGATCCCTGCGCGAAGGCCGGGCGCCGACATCGGCCCAACCCGAGGCTGGAGCCCGTGGAATGAGCTCAGGGGTGTCCGCCGTCGGGTTGCGTGGGCCTGTCCGATTGTAGAGACTTTCCGGGTTACATGTGGTGCGGGTCCCTCATCCCGAGGGGCTCTCCACTCCCCCTCCTTCGCTTCCCGACACTCCTTCCGTGGCCGGTCCGTCCTCCCAAGCGCCAGCTCTGACGATCCTTCGGCGGCCCCTGGCGTCGGTGGGACGGGTTTCCCGTAACGTCGCCGAGCACGCGGGCCAGCTGGGTCTCCTGGTAGGTCGCTCCGCACGGGCCTTCGCCACGCTTCAGGTCTCTCCACGATCGGTCCTGCAGCAGATCTACATCATGGGGGTTCAGAGTATCCCCATCGTGCTGATCACCGCCGTCCTCGCCGGGATCGTGACGAGCCAGCAGGGCGGATACCAGTTCCAGGGGGCGGTTCCCCTCTACGTCCTGGGGAGCATCGTGGTGGCCTCGGTGGTACTGGAGTTGGGTCCGGTCCTTACGGCCATCATCCTCGTGGGGCGGGTGGGCGCGCGGATCACGGCGGAGCTGGGCACCATGAAGGTCTCGGAGCAGATCGATGCCTTCCATGCCCTCGGCAGGGATCCTGTGGCCATGCTTGCGGCGCCTCGCATCCTGGCAGGGGTGATTGTTGTCCCGATCCTGGTGGCCATTGCCAACGTGGTTGGGGTGCTCGCCGGAATGGTGGCGGCCCGACTCACACTGGGTCTCGGATTCGAGTCGTTCCTCTACGGGGCTCGACTCTTCTGGCACAACTGGGATCTCTTCTACTCCCTCACCAAGGCGGTGGTCTTCGGATTTTCCATTCCGGTGATCTCCATTCACATGGGGCTCCGGACCAGTGGAGGCGCAGCGGGTGTGGGGCGGACGACCACGGCGTCCGTGATGTTCATGACGCTGACCATCTTGATCCTGGATGCCCTCTTCCCACCG
>PWZC01000059.1 GCA_003567615.1 Gemmatimonadota bacterium
CCTTCGATGAAGGTCCCACCGCTGCATGGCCTGGGCGATCATGAAGCCCCCCAGGAACAGGAAGATGATGGGATCGGCGAAGGGGGCTGCCGCCTCCTGCATGGTGGAGGCCCCGAGAAGGGGCAGGAGAGCCAGCGGAATCAGCGCCGTCACCGGAATGGGAAGGACCTCCGTCATCCACCACGCAGCCATGAGAAGGCCGATGCCTGCAACCCGCCACTGGGCCGTCTCCATTCCTCCGGGAGGAGGGATGATGAGGGTAGCCAGGAGGAAGGCTCCCCCGAGCAGCCACCCCACTCGATGCTTCGTGGTCATCCGGCTCCCGAGCTGCGGCGGTGAACGTGAAGTATTTGAAAGCGATGAGCGCCGAGAATAGGTGTGTGCTACCCCTGGCGGCAACCGCGCCACCCGGCAGATGAGACCAGTCGTGGGGATCGGTCCGGGGATGCGGTCCGCGAAGGAAGCGATTACTCTGCGGCTGGGCAAACAGGTTTCTTTCAAACGGAGGACGGGATTCCATGCAATCCTCTCGCGGATGTGGTGGTCTGGTGCTCGCGCTCATCCTCTTCGGTACCCTCTCGCTGGGCGCTCCATCACTCCATGCTCAGGAGTTCGAAACCCTTGAGCTTCCCGGCCTGGAGCGACCGGTGGAGATCCTGATCGATGCCTGGGGGATTCCCCACATCTACGCGGAGACGGAGCACGATCTCTTCTTCGCACAGGGCTATAACGCAGCGCGCGACCGCCTCTTCCAACTGGAGATCTGGCGGCGGCAGGCCACCGGGACGGTCGCCGAGGTCCTCGGACCCCGAGAGGTGGACCGCGATCTGGCTGCCCGCCTCTTCCGGTTTTCGGGTGATATGGATGCGGAGATGCGTCACTATCACGAACGTGGCCACGAGATCATCCCTGCCTTTGTGGCCGGAATCAACGCGTATGTCGATCGCGTCCGGGCCAATCCAGACCTCCTGCCCATGGAGTTCCGGCTTCTCCAGATGGAGCCGGGACACTGGACACCGGAAGTAGTGGTCTCCCGCCATCAGGGACTCCTGGGGAACGCCGGGGCACAGCTCTCCACGGGGCGCGCGGTCCACCTGCTGGGCTCGGAGCGGGTCCACCGGATCGAGCACTTCCACCCCCACCCGAACCGGCCCGACATCGAGCTGGATCCGGCCATCGACGGGGATCACCTGGTGGAGCATGACATCCTCCGGCTCTACTCGCTCTGGCGGAGTGGCCTTCGGTTCCAGCCGGAAGACATCATCCCCGAGCAGCGGGCCGAGGCAGCGGACCATGCCCGTCTGGCCCGGGTCCTGGACAGGGAGAGCGCGCTTCTCGAGCAGATGGAGTTCGAGGACTTCGGGAGCAACAACTGGGTGGTGAGCGGAACGCGGGCCCAGGACGACTACCCGCTCATGGTGAATGATCCGCACCGGGCACAGCAGGCTCCGGCGCTCCGGTACTGGGCGCACCTGGTGGGTCCGGGGTGGAACGTCATCGGGGGAGGGGAGCCGGCCATTCCCGGCATCTCGATCGGGCACAACGGGTTCGGCGCCTGGGGTCTGACCATCTTCCGGATGGACCACGAAGAGCTCTACGTCTACGAGACGAATGCAGCCGATCCCACCCAGTACCGGTACCAGGGCGGCTGGGAGACGATGGAGATCCGCTTCGACACCATCCAGGTTCGGGACGCGGACCCGGTGGAGGTGGAGCTTCGCTTCACCCGGCACGGGCCGGTGGTCTACGAGGACCCCGAGGCCGGCATCGCCTACTCCGTGGCTGCGGCCTGGCGGGAAGTGGGCGGCGCTCCGTATCTGGCATCGCTCCGGATGAACCAGGCTCAGAGCTGGGAAGAATTCCGGGAGGCGGTGACCTACAACCACATCCCGGCCGAGAACATGATCTGGGCCGATCGGGCCGGGAACATCGGGTGGCAGGCCGGAGGGCTCACCCCCATCCGCCGGAACTTCAGCGGCCTGGTTCCCCTGCCCGGAGACGGCCGGTTCGAGTGGGACGGGTACCTCCCTCTGGCCGACCTTCCCCACGTGGTGAATCCGCCGGAGGGGTACTTTGGCACCGCCAACGCCAATCTCACTTCGCCATTCGACTATCCCCACCTCGACGAAGCCATCTACTACCGGTGGGCCGATCCCTTCCGGCAGGCCCGGGTCCGGGAGGTGCTGGATTCCGGTCCCCGCTTCAACCTCATGGATATGGTGGCGCTGCAGCACGACTACCTCGCCATCCCTGCCCGGACGCTGGTGCCCCTCCTTCGCCATGTGGAGGTGGCGGATGCACGGGTCCAGGAGGCCCGCAGCCGCCTCCTGGACTGGGATTACGTTCTGGCCCCCGAGTCAGTGGAGGCGGGGATCTACGTGGAGTGGGAGCGCCGCCTGCTGAGCCGCGGCCAGGACCTGTTCATCCCCGAGGAGGGGCAGGCCCACCTGTCCCTGGGTCTCAAGCGGCTCATCGACTTCCTCCTGGCGCCCCCGGGCGAATTCGGAGACATGGCCGCAGGCATCACCCCCACGGACGGCCGCGACCGCTTCCTGGTGGACGCCCTTTCGGAGGCGCTGGAGGTGCTGACCACGCGCCTGGGTCCGGAGATGGCCGGCTGGCG
>PWZC01000082.1 GCA_003567615.1 Gemmatimonadota bacterium
AGGATTTAGGGATTCAGGAATTCAGGAATTTAGGGATTTAGGGATTAGGGAAGAAGAGTTGAGAGATGAGCAGTGAGCAAGGATTAGAGGATCAGGGAATTAGGGGATTAGGGAAGAAGAGATGAGAGGTGAGTTGGGAAGCGGAGAGCAGTAAGAGAAGAATTAGGAAGAAGCTCATCACTCACCGCTCATTGCTCATCGCTCATCGGACATCTGTTCTCTGTCATCTGCGTCTGCGGAGCATCTAAACATTGTGCTTTTTTATTGGTTTATCCTTTAATTCGATTTGGCAAAATTATGGCTGTTTAGAACTATTGTTTCAGTTTACAGTAGGTTATCAATAAAAAGGCTGTTTATAACCCACTTTGCTGGTAGGTTGCGCAATATTGAGAATTCTGTATAAATTTTTCCTGACCGTTTACTTATAAATATCTGCTATCTGGCTGATTCAAATTATGGCCGGGATGACACGAGACTCTTGCTTAGAATTGACTGGCCAGTCGGATGAAAACCACGTTTTTTGCTGCCATTTGGAAAATTCTTTCCAGATGGACCAACTGTTGATTTTTAAATTTTAAACGAAAGAACTTTTTAGCACGAAAGAGGGGTTATCTGGAAAAGGCGTGTCTTTATGCGCTTAAGAATAGTCCTGTATTACCTTTGAACCTTAAAAAATTCCAGGACCTGGACTTTTAAATGAAAAACATCCTTTTTTGTACCGGCGGGGAAAGAGGGCGCTGGATTTTGCGAACGGCCTGGGCTCTCTGGGCGGGAAACCATGAATCCTTCATTCCCTTTGAGATCAGGGTGTTGACCACAAGACCCATGGCCATTCAAATCAAGGAGAACCTGCTGCATCCTGAACAGGGCTGGTTCAACTCCTTTGTCCGGGAGTATAAAGCCCATGACCAGGTTCATTTTTCAGAAGACAGCATCAAGGTTTTGTCCAGGGGGTCAACTCCACTGGACAGCATTCAAAGTCAGGAAGATTCTCTGGCAGCTGCGCAATGCGTCTTTGAAGAGATTCGCAACCTTTGCGCTGACAAAGATACCAGGCTGCACGTAAGCCTGAACGGAGCGCAGGGTCTTCTTGGCGTTTACCTGGCCGCGGCCATTTCAGTTCATGGCAGGCAACTGGACAGGCTGACACAGACCATGGTCCTAAATGATCTGGCTGACCATCCTGACTTCTACTATCCATCCAGCATCCCAAGGCAATATTATGTCCCGGGACACATTGCCATTGAACCGAAAATCCTGTCCTGTGCCGACTCAGAGATCCGCATCGTGGATGTACCCATGCGCTTTTTAACCGAAATACTTGGCCCCGACGAAACACAGCTCGTCCAGGATAGCCTGATGCCCGCGCATGATTTTAACCAGATAAGCCCGACCGTATCAGGCATAAGCCAACATTACATCGAAAGGCCTGTGGCCAGTCTGAATATGGACAGAAATAGCCTGACCTGGAAGAAATCGCATTCGATTCAGCTGACTGCCCTTGAAAGCCTGCTTTACTCTTATTTCATATTGCAAAAGAGTGAATGCTACATGTTCGGACCCTGTAAAACATGTTCAAGCTTATGTTTTGTGCTCCCGGTTGATATGGAAAAAAACTTTTTTATTGACAGGCTTAAAAAAGTCTGGGGGCCAAAATCGTCAAAGTTGAGCAAAATTGAAGCGAAATTTGAAAACAATTTCGACTTAAACTCATGGCTGTTGCAGCATCGCTCCAGGATAAACAAAAAAATCAGAAAGGTCGGTTTTCCTGCGTCACTGAAGATAGCCTCAGCAGGGGTTTACGGTATGACCACCTATGGCATTCCCCATGAAAAAGTGTTGCTTAAAATCAATGGAGAGTAAATCCATGACATTAAATCTTTGCCAACTTGCAGCAGAAGCATACAACAACGTTTTACAAACATTGTTTTTCCCTCTTTTCAGTTAATTTCTTGGAGTAATTATGCTGATATCAATAATCAAGTCTGAACGTCTTGAAGATTCCGGTAATTTTTGTCAAACAAGGAGGATGGAATGTCTAATTTTATCAATAGGTTGCTAGTCGTCTCTTTTCTGGCGGCCGCATTGATTGTTGTGTGCGGTTCTGCATCTGCTCAGCAGGAGGAGGTGACCGACGCTGACATTGACGCTCTCATCCAGCAATTCCTGCCTGAGGGTGTAACCCTTGCGGACGCAACCTTCACCCTGCATATCGAAGCGGCCATATCCCAGGCTGTGGAGGCCAGGCCTGAATGGGCGGACCGAATTCTCGCCAGGGCTTTAGAAGTCAGACCTGACAAGGCTGAAGCCATCCAGGCTGCTGCCGGTCGGGGCCTTAAGGTTGCAGCTGCCAGAAAGGCCATGGGCCAGGAGATTGCGGAAAAATTCAAGGAAGGCGAAGGTCCTCCTGCCAGGGATGACAACCCGGCCAGCCCTGTGATTCCTTAGGAAAGGGCCCAGGGCCGAAGACCAAGGGTCCAGGAACAAGGGCTAAGGGCCAAGGGAAGAAGGATTTAGGGATTCAGGAATTCAGGAATTTAGGGATTTAGGGATTAGGGAAGAAGAGTTGAGAGATGAGCAGTGAGCAAGGATTAGAGGATCAGGGAATTAGGGGATTAGGG
>PWZC01000245.1 GCA_003567615.1 Gemmatimonadota bacterium
CGGGACGATGGTCCCTGGCAGGCCAGGGATTGGCACGACTGGAGTGAGCGCTCCCGGGTGCGGGTGTGCGGCGGGTGCGGGTACCGGGGAGAGGGGATCGGGTACTTCCGGCGAACCGCCCACGTCGTTCTGCTGGTGGGGGCCGGAATCCTGACCTACGGGGTGGGCGCTCTGGTCTACTGGCTCATCAAGCGAAATGACGACGTGTGCCCTCGCTGCGGCATCTCCTGGCGGCGAAGCCGGTCCCTTGGAGCCGAGCTTCCTCCAGCCGGCGGTTCTTCGGCGGGCATTGGCCGGGAGCAGGGTGGGTCCACCGGGAAGGGCGCGGGGCGGCGGCGCAGTCCCGGGGGAGCAGGCCGAAGGGAGACGGGGCTGCCGTCCGCCGGCGGGGTCCGGAGCGTGATGGGGATCCTCTTTGCCCTCATGGCCCTCCTCTTCCTGGGCATCGGGATCGCCGAAGCGGAGGGGGTGGCCGTGGTCTTCTCCCTGGTCTTCGGCGCCGCCGGCGCCGTGGCCTTCGCCTCCAGTGTGAAGGCACGTCAGGCCCGCCGAGGGGCGGTGATGCGTCGGGCCCAGGCCCAGGTCCTGGATCTGGCCCGGGAGCAGGGAGGGATCCTCACGGCCACGGAGGTGGCCTCGCGGCTGGATCTTTCCCTGGAGGGAGCCGAGCGGGTGCTCCTTTCGCTGGACGACGGATTCCGGATTCGTTCGGAGGTCACCAAGGAGGGTCTGCTGGTCTTCGAATTCCCCGAGATCCTCTGGCGGCGTCGGGGCGGTGGTCTGGACCAGGGCCCCATGCGCCTTGGAAGTTCGGGGGAGGAATCGTAGCTTCCCAGGCATGCGACGCATCATCGATGGGCAGGGTTCCCCCTGGGACGTGGTCGTGGGAAGGGCGTCGTGGGGTGTCTTCGTCCTCCTCTTCGTCCCGGCCGGTGATCCGGGATCCCGGGAGTCACGTCAGTGGATGCTGCACGTGGAGGCGGCGGACCAGGCGGAGCGGGCCCTGGCCGAGATGAGTGACGGGGAGCTGTTGGAGCGACTTCGGGAGGCGGGACCCCGGGACGGGTAGGGGACGACGGGTAAACCACAGGCGGTTGGGAGGCGGAATGCAGATGGAAGTGGTGCGCGAGTTCCAGGATCTCGAGGGGCGGCCATGGCGGGCGGGCTTCAGACATCGGGAGGGCCTGGACCACAAGGGGCGTTACTACCTGACCTTCGAGTCCGGAGACGGGGAAGCGAAGGGTTCGGCGGAGCTGCTGGATGTCCGCTGGAACAGCGAGCATTCGGCCCGGCTCCGGATCGAGACCTTCTCTGAGGTGGAACTCCGTCGAAGGCTGCGCTCCGCCCTGGGGCGGTCCCAGGGAGCGACGGGATCCTGAGCGAGACCGGGGACCGTGCTCCGGGGCTCTCCGGGGATGTGACTGGGGCTTCGGATGTGGACCTGACTGCGGCGGGGCTGCCTCTGGATCCGGTGGAGCTGCGCCGCCGCGAGTTTCCGTCGCTGGGGCCGGCCAGCCATCTGGATGCGGCATCGTGGGGACCGTTTCCCGCCCGCACCCGGCGGGTGGTCGAGGCGGTGGCCCGACGAAGGGAGCAGGGTGGGACCCTGGCCCCGGACTTCTTCACCCGGTATCTGGGCGCGGCCCGCTCGGGTGCGGCTCGCCTTCTGGACTGCCCGGTGGAGGAAGTCGCCCTGGCTCCCAATACCACCTGGGGGATGCAGGTGGCGGCGACGCTGGTGGGCGCCGGTCCGCCCGGACGCATCCTCTATCTCCATGGGGAGTTCCCCGCCAGTGTCCTTCCATGGCGGGTCCTGCTCCCGAGGGGATTCACCCTGGAGGAGGTGCCCTCGGACCGCCTGGGACGGCCGGGGTTGGACCACCTCCTGGAGCGGATCCACTCGGCCCCGGACCTCCGGGCTGTGACCCTGTCGCTGGTTCAGTTCGCCACCGGGGTGGTGGCCGATGTGGAGGCGGTGGTAGAGGCGTGCCGGACCCGTGGTGTCTTCCTGGCGCTGGACGCCATTCAGGGGATGGGGATCCTCCCGCTTCCACCGGCGGCGCTGGAGGCGGACGTCATCGCCTCGGGGGCTCAGAAGTGGCTCCTCTCGCCCTGGGGATCGGGCTTCCTCCGCCTCCACCCGCGTCACCTGCCGGGCGGGATACCCCTTCCTCCGGTGGTGAGTTGGTTCGGGTTCGAGAGCGCCCTGGATTTCACGACCCTTCTGGACTACGACCCTGTCCCCCTTCCAGACGGCCGGCTCTTTGAACCGGCGACGCTGGGGATCCAGGACTTCGCCGGGATGGGGGCGTCGGTGGGGCTCCTCCTGGAGGTGGGGGTGGATCGGATCCGGGAGCACGTCCTGGCGGTGCAGGAACCGCTGATCGCATGGCTGCGAGGGCGCGATGACGTGGAGCCGGTCACGCCGCTGGACCGGGTGGAGGCACGGGCCGGGATCGTGGCGTTCCGGAGTCCCCGCACCGGAGAGGTGGCGGAGGCCATGGCCGAGGCGGGGATCACGCTCTCGGTCCGGGAGGGGCTCGTTCGCTTCTCACCCCACCTGTACACAACGGCCGAGGAGATGGAGCGTGCCGTGGCGATCCTGGACGCCTGTCACTGA
>PWZC01000035.1 GCA_003567615.1 Gemmatimonadota bacterium
ACCCAACGGGTGAGGGTGTTCGGGCGGTGACGGGGGGGCGCCCGGGCCATCGGTCCATCTCTGCCCGCCTCCCTCGGGTCCTCGTCTCGACCTTTCTCCTGGCGGTCCTGGCCTGGGCGGCGGGGTGCAGTCCGCCCCGGACAACCCCACCCGCGGCTCCGTCTGCGGTGGACGGGCCCTGGGATCTCCTCCTTACCGGCGGCCGTCTGGTGGACGGGTCGGGAAGTGCCTGGCGCTACGCCGATGTGGCGATCCTGGGCGACCGCATCGTCCGAGTGGCGCCCCCGGGCCTTCTGTCCGGGGATCGGGCCCGGGAGCATCTGGATATCAGTGGGCTCGTGGTGGCGCCGGGCTTTATCGACCTGAACGGTCACTCGGACCTGGTCTATCTTTCCGACGGCTCGGCGCTGTCCAAGATCTTCCAGGGAGTCACCACCGAGATCATGGGCGAGTCCAGCAGCCCCGCTCCCGTGAATGAGCTGATCCTGGGATCGGTGGACAGGTCGGACACCACGGCCGTGCGTCGGGCCCGGGACTGGCGGCGCTTTGACGGGTGGCTCCGGGAGATGGAGGCCTCCGGGGTGGCGGTGAACGTGGGTTCGTTCGTCGGTGGCTCCACCGTCCGGGCCTATGCCATGGGGAGCGCGGAGGGAGCCCCTTCCCCTGCTCAACTCGATACCATGCGGGCGGTGACCCGACGCTCCATGCAGGAAGGGGCTTTCGGGGTGGCCACCGCCCTCATCTACCCGCCCGGTGTCTACGCCGGTACCGACGAATTGGTGGAGATCTCCAGGGTCGTAGCCGAGTACGGTGGCCTCTACATCACCCACCTTCGCAGCGAGTCCACCCACATCCTGGCGGCGCTGGATGAGGCGGTGGAGATCGGCCGTCGGGCCCGGGTTCCCGTGGAGATCTTCCACCTGAAGTTGGCTGGGGTGGACTACTGGGATCGGACGCCCGAGGTGCTGGCCCGCATCGACGAGGCGCGAGGAGAGGGACTGGATGTGAGCGCCGGCATGTATCCGTACACCGCTGCCTCAACGGGCCTCACCGCCTGTCTTCCGCCCTGGACCCAGGCCGATGGTCGTCTCAGGGAGAACCTGGCGGATCCGCGAGCCCGAGAACGGATCCGGAGCGAGGTCCTGGGGCCTCCAGGGAACTGGGAGAACTGGTGCCGGCTGGCCACGCCCCGGGGCAGCGTCATCTCTTCAGTGGCGAATCCCGATCACGAAGGCTATGTGGGGCTCTCGTTGGAAGAGCTGGCAGAGCGCCGCGGGGTGGACTGGGTGGACGCAGCCATGGATCTGGTGCTCACCGACGGCTCCCGGGTCGGGATGGTCTACTTCGCCATGAACGAGGAGAATGTCCGGACGAAGTTGACCCTGCCCTACATGAAGTTCGGCACCGATGCCGGTGCCCGTAATCCCACCCTGGCCCAGGGGCGTCCCCATCCGCGGGCGTACGGGACCTATCCGCGGATCCTGGGGCGATACGTGCGGGATGAGGGCGTCCTCACCCTGGAAGAGGCGGTACGCAAGTCCAGTTGGGCTGTGGCTCAGCGGATCGGGATCCCGGACCGTGGATTGGTGGTGGAAGGGTTCCACGCCGATCTGGTGGTCTTCGATCCTGCCACCATCCGCGAGACCTCCACCTTTGACGAGCCCCACCAGTTGGCCCATGGGATGCACCATGTCCTTGTGAATGGAGTGCCGGTGATCCGCAACGGTCAGGCCACCGACGCCCGCCCCGGACGCTTCCTCCCAGGGCCCGGCGCTGGGCTCGACCCCTGAGACGTTGGACTCCGCCGAGCCGTTCCCCTTCCCGGCGCCTGAGTCCTGGTCCTCGTTGAACCGGAACGTCTCGGTACGCGCCCGGAAGCGTTCGGTGGGCAGTCCCAGGAGCCGGATCACCACCCGCTGAAGCCCTCGTCCCAGCGCACCGCTGATGCCTCCGCCCTCGTCCCTCCCCTCCACGGCGGCGGCCACGTCCCCCTGAAGCCAGCGTTGAAGCTCCTCCAGATCCGAGCGGGACAGCGTCTCCACCTCCACTCGTCCGAGGTAGTAGTATTGTCCCGGTCCGGGAGGGCGGAGGGGGACCGTCAACTGGGTCGCCAGGATTCGACCGGCTTCGGCGAGGGTGGCCGCAGACAGGACAATACCGCCTTCCGTCTCCACGATGAAGGCGCCCTCCAGAGGGTCGAGGCGAACGGAAGCCCGCCACTCATGGCGGGCTTCCTGGGCGTCCAGGATCCGGTCCCGCCACAACTCCGTCACGACCCGCACCCGAACCGGAAGCCCGCGCTGGATGGGGTCCTGGATCGCCCGGGACTCGAGAACGGGTCCGAGGAGCACCTGCACCGTACCGCTTCGGGGATCGGCCGTCAGGGCCAGTGGCGCCGACCGGGTCTGCCCCCAGAGGCCGGTGGAGGCCGGAAAGAGGAGCAGTAGCAACGCCAGAAGCGGTAGCCCGTGCAAGCGTCGGACCGGAGGCGGTCGCGAGCAGGCCGGGAAGCCTGCTCTGACCGAACTGACCGGATTGGCCGGGGCGGCCGGGACGGGCTCCACGGAGTCAGAACCGCCGGTCGAGCCGCACAAAGAAATTGAGACCCCGATCGCGGCG
>PWZC01000345.1 GCA_003567615.1 Gemmatimonadota bacterium
CGGGCCCCCTCCCCCGGTTCCAGCACGAGAAGCAGTTCGTCGCGGTGGGGTCCCACGGTGGTGGTGCCGAGCCGGGCCTCCCGCTCCTGGGAGGTGGCCAGAGCCACCCTGAAGGCTTCTTCCACTCCATCCTCCTCCAATTCGCCATTCCCCACTCCGGAGATCCCGGACTCCAGGCTCATGCGAGCGCCCGTTCCTCCGGAGATCTCCTGGTGGATCTGCGAGAGGGCACCGGACATGGACCGCACCCAACGGCTACGGAAAACCGTCACGCGACTCCCGGCCGCCATCAGGAGGCCATCCCACGCCCGGGCCTGCGACGCGTGTCCTCCGGACTTCAGGGCCGCGTTTCGCTGGGAGAGCACCTGCCGGTAGCGCTGGAGGGTCGCCAGATACCCGGGCTCACTGAGGGACAGGACGATATCGAGGTAACGCCGACGGATGTGGGGCCCGTCATCCACCAGGGCCAGGTCCGCCGGGGTGAAGAGCACGGCGCCCACGTGGCCCACCCCGTCCGCCAGGCGCTCCACCTCCACCCCGTCCAGCGTCACCTTCTTCCGAGCACCGGTGCGCTGCCACGCCGCGGCCACCTTCCGGTCCCGGCGCTGCCCCTCGAACGGCGCATCGGCCTCCTGGGCCTCGACAAGCCCCTCCAGGCGGAAGACATCTTCACCGAAACGAACCAGATCCCGATCCGAAACGCCCCGGAAGGACCGGAGAAGCTCCAGATAGTGGATCGCCTCCAGCAGATTGCTCTTCCCCTGGGCGTTGGGGCCCACGACCGCCACACCCTCGGGAGGAAACTCCAGTGTATCGTCCACGAGGTTTCGAAACCCGCGTAACTCCAATTGGGCCAGGCGCAATTCGTCTCGTCCCGCCGGGCTCAGCGGCCCTGGAAACGGGGGGGCCGCTTCTCCAGGAACGCGGTGAGTCCCTCGCGCATGTCATCGGTGGCGGCCAGGAGTCCGAAGAGGGCTGCCTCGTGATCCAGGGCCCGACCGGACTCCACGTCCATGGCGTGGTACACCGACTGGAGGGCCAGTCGCACCGCCACGGGACCCTGCTTGGTGACCTTGGCCATGAGCTCCCGAGCCCGGCTGGCCAGCTCGTCCCGCGGGACGATATCGCCCACGAGCCCGATGCGTTCCGCCGTCTGCGCATCCACCATCTCGCCCGTCAGCGTCATCTGAACGGCCCTCCCAAGCCCCACCAGGCGGGCCAGACGTACCGTCCCACCATAGCCCGGGATCAGCCCAAGGCCCACTTCCGGTAGGCCGAACCGGGCATTCTCCGAGGCAAGCCGCATGTGGCACGCCAGGGCCAGTTCACATCCACCGCCCAGGGCATAGCCACCCACTGCGGCCAGTACCGGCTTGGGAAATCTCTCGATGAGATCGAAGATGCCCTGCCCCTGCCGGCTGATCTCCAAGGCGCCGGCCGCATCCATCTCGGCCAGCACACCGATATCCGCTCCAGCGACGAAGGCCTTCTCTCCGGCCCCGGTCAGGATGACGCCCAGGACCTCGTCGTTGGTTTCCACGGAGCGGAAGGCAGAGCCGAGCTCTTCGAGCACCTCCGGGTTCAGGGCATTGAGCTTCTTCTGCCGGTCGATGGTGATGGTGGCGATGCGGTCCTCGATCCCCACAGTGACGAGTGCGACTCCGGACATGATGGGTTCCCCGTGGAGGTTGAACAGATAGCGGAACATACCTTGGGAGATGGCTGTCCCCGCGTCCAGGTCGAGGCGGGCGGACTCGAGGCGGGCGGACAATTCGAGGCAGGCGGACCTTCGGACGCCGGATCGTCCCTGTCGGGGTGACACCTCCCATCTTGAATGGTATCCAGCCCCGCGCCCCGGGCCAACCACCCCCCGGGCAACCGGCGTGGCCACGCCCATGACCCGTGTCCCCGTGACCATGATGCGCAGGAGTGCCAGGGGCGCAGAGGTGCCGGGGACCCCGAATGGGTGGCCATGGTCCCGAATGACCATGGCCCTGGCCCAACTCGTCATATACCTTCGTGTACCTACTGCCGTATCGTGTACGTCCGGACCGGGAAGGCCCCCTGGGCTCCCGGTTCCAGCGAACCACAGACCCGATCTTTCCGCTCAACCCGCGCCGCCGGCGTGATGGGAGAAGCAACAAGCCATGAGTCGTTCCCTAAACAAGGTCATGCTCATCGGAAACGTAGGCTCCGACCCTGAGATTCGCAGCACCGGATCCGGCCTGCGAATCGGCAAGGTGTCCCTCGCTACCAACCGGACCTTCCAGGATCGCTCCGGCCAGCAGCAGGAGCGAACCGAATGGCACCGCCTCACCTTCTTCGGGAAGCTGGCCGAGATCGTGGAGCAGTATGTCACCAAGGGCGACCGCCTCTACGTGGAGGGCCGGATCGAGTACTCCCAGTCCGAGGACGATCAGGGGAACGTGCGCTACTTCACCGATATCGTCGTGGGCGAGATGGTGATGCTGGGCCAGGTGGGGGCACCGGGTGGAAGCGGAGGTGGAGGCTTCAGTGGCGGCGGGAGCCGATCGGGCGGGAATTTCGGGGGAGGACCCTCGAAGTCAGGCCCCGATATTTCGGAACCGGATGACGACCTTCCCTTCTGACCGGCCACG
>PWZC01000202.1 GCA_003567615.1 Gemmatimonadota bacterium
GAGATGAAGAGACGCAGGTCATCCACCACCCGCTCCATGACCCGGTTGGACCGCATCAGATTCACCCACGAGGCAGGGCTGAACTGAACCCCCCCTTCAATGGCCGTCACGCCCGCACGCTGCGGGCCCGGCTCGGCCATCTGCAGGAGCGCCTGGGTCGTGAAGCGTGGTACCTGCCGGCTGGCCATGAAGTACCCCGCCCCCAGCCCCAGCAGCACCGCCGCCGCCATGAGCCACTTGTAGCGCCAGAGGATCTGGGGGATCTTCCACACATCCAGCCCCTGCCCATCGTCGGGATCCTCGCCGTAGGGCGGGGGGCCGTATCCATATCCGTACGACGGCGGATCCCCTCCATATGAGACCGGAGGGGATCCGCCCTGGGAATCGAGGGGCGAAAGGGCTTCGGAATTGCGGTCCGTCATGGGCATCGTATCTGGGGGGAACCTTGGTCTGCCGAGACTAGGTGCAAGGCAGGTGCCACCGGGGGACGTGCCGGTCCGGCAGGGAGTTTGCTGACCAGTGACCCCGTCCTTCTATGACCCCGACTGGAACGGAAAGATCGTATGGGCTGCACCTCACTCCTCCACTTTCGCCGGGACTGATCCATGTGCGGTTTTGCGGGTCTCCTCCTCGATCCATCCCTCGGGTTGGAATCACTGGCCCGGCGACTCGGGCCCATGTCCGACGCCCTGGTCCACCGGGGCCCCGATGACCAGGGACTCTGGGAAGATCCGGAGGCCGGGGTGGGCCTCGCCTTCCGCCGTCTTTCCATTCTCGACCTCTCCCCCGCCGGACGCCAGCCCATGACCTCCGCCGGGGGGCGGTACCGCATGGTCTTCAACGGCGAGGTCTACAACTTCCGGAGCCTTCGGGACGAGCTTCGATCGGTGGGGGTGGCCTTCCGGGGCGACTCGGATTCGGAGGTGGTGGTAAACGCCGTGGAGCAGTGGGGCGTGGGTCCGGCGTTGGAACGATTCATCGGGATGTTCGCCCTGGCGCTCTGGGACACTCGCGAGCGGGTCCTCTGGCTCACCCGGGATCGACTGGGGATCAAGCCCCTCTACCTGGCGCGGGTGCCTGGCGGGGTGGCCTTTGCGTCGGAGTTGGGTGCCCTCACACGCTTCCCCGGCTTCTCATCGCCCCTGGATGCCGAGGCGGTGGGGCTCTACCTCCGTTACCTGTACTTTCCGGCGCCCCTCACCCCGTTCCGGAGGGTCCGCAAACTGCGCCCCGGCCACCTGGTCCGGCTCACCGCCGCCGATGTGGAGGGGGCCGCGGAATCGGCTCCCCTCCCCCAAGGGGAGGCCTGGTGGTCCGTGGCCCGGGCCCGAGCTGACGGGGAGGCGCACGCCAGAGGGAACGGAAGCGGAATTGACCCCGGCTCGGACCGTCGCGCCGTGGATGACCTGGAGGCCCTTCTCCGCGACGCCGTCTCCCTGCGGATGATCGCCGATGTTCCACTGGGGGCGCTCCTCTCCGGCGGTATCGACTCGTCGGTGGTGGTGGCACTCATGCAGCAGCTCTCCACCTCGCCGGTGCGCACCTTCACCATCGGCTTCGATGACCCGGCCCACGACGAGTCGGCGGCGGCCCGGGAAGTGGCCCGGCATCTCGGCACCCATCACACCGCGCTCCCGGTGTCGGGGCAGGACGCGCTGGATGTGATCCCCCGCCTCCCTTCCATCTTCAACGAGCCCCTGGCCGATCCCTCCCAGATCCCCACCTGGCTGGTCTGCCGGCTGGCTCGGCGCGATGTGACGGTGGCCCTCACCGGCGACGGCGGAGACGAACTCTTCGCCGGCTACACCCGACATGCAGCCGGCGGCCGACTCATCCCGCGCACCCAGCGCGTGCCGGCTCTTCCACGCCGGCTCATGGGCGAAGCGCTCCAGGGTCTCCGCGAGCCCACCTGGGACCGATTGGCGACCCTCCTCCCCGGTGGCGGGTCCGTGCGACTGGCCGGGCAGAAGGCCCACAAGCTGGGCCGTCTCATGAAGGCGCCCACCCCTGCCGACGCCTACCGCACCCTCCTGTCGACCCGGGCCGAGGAATTCCGGGCCGGCGGGGCGGTCTTCGGCGAGGACGACCCCCTGGAGGAGCTTCTCCGCCACCTGACCGCTGCCCGTGGGAAGGGGATTACCCTCTCCCACATGCTGGAGGCCGACCAGAGCTATTACCTTCCCGACGACCTGCTGCAGAAGGTGGATCGGGCCAGTATGGCGGTGAGTCTCGAGGCCCGGGTCCCGATCCTCGACCACCGGGTGGTGGAGTTCAGTTGGCATCTGCCCGATGCCATGAAGATCCGGGGCGGGCGGGGAAAGTGGATCCTCCGGGAGCTCCTCTACCGCCATGTTCCCCGGGCCCTGGTGGACCGACCCAAGACCGGGTTCTCGGTGCCTCTCGCCCCCTGGCTTCGTGGACCTCTCCAACAGTGGGCCGGTGATCTTCTCACGGCGCCGTCGGTTGGAGCGGAGGGGATCTTCGACGGCCCCAGGCTGTCCCGGGCCTGGGACGACTTCCGGGCGGGCCGCTCCGATGATGCCCTCTCCCTCTGGGTCGTCCTCATGTTCCAGGCATGGCGCGCCGAGTGGTCCGGGGTGCCGGTGTGATTCGCTCA
>PWZC01000095.1 GCA_003567615.1 Gemmatimonadota bacterium
CCATCAGGAGCAGAAGGGTGAAGAATACGCCGAGCCCCCGGGTCAGGAGCCTGATTCGAATCGCCATGGGTACCTCCTCTCGCGTGCAAACGATCGGGCCGGCCGGGCTCAGTCCCGGCGCGGATTCATACGTATGATCAGCGTGTCGATCCCCTCCTGTGTCGGGATTCGATGCCGTTGGAGGGTGGACGGGGCCAGGGGAGCGCCAGCCTCACACGCCCCCACCCCTCCCAAGGTCAGGGGGGATCCCGGGGACGATCCCGACGGTGGTCCGAGCTCCGGGCCAGGGGGAGCGGGTGGGTCATACGAGCACCTCCGCCTCACCCTTCACCACCACCTCCCCCTCCTGGTTGGTGCAGAGGGTCTCGAGTCGGACCCGCCGCCGCTCCCGGTCCACCGACGCCACCGTGGCGGTGGCCGTCACCGTGTCGCCGATCCGCACCGGTCGGGTGAAGCGCAGGGTCTGTCCCAGGTAGATGGCTCCGGGTCCGGGCAGCTTCATCCCCAGCACCGTGGAGATGAGGGAGGCCGTGAGCATTCCGTGGGCCACCCGTCCCTGGAAGCGCGAAGCCCGCGCCGCCACCTCGTCCACATGCACCGGATTCAGGTCACCGGTGAGGCCCGCGAAGAGGACCACATCACTCTCGGTGATGGTCTTGGAGAACGAGGCGGAGCGGCCCGGGGGCAGATCGTCCAGGGATAGGCGGGGAGCATCGGTCATGGTCAGGCCTTCATCACCACCCGGATATCCGGGTCCAGGGTTGAGTCGGCCGTATCCCGGGTCAGGTGGGACACGGCGAAGAAGACGAGGATGCTGAGGACCAGGGAGAGCCCCGAGACGGTGACGCCCACCGGAAAGGAGTAGAAGCCGAAGAAGGCGAAGGTCTCGAAGACCAGGGTGATCCCGAGCCCGGTGCCGATGGAGGCCACCGCTCCGGCCCGGGTGGCGCCCTCCCAGTTCATCCCGATGGCCACCGCCGGAACCAGGGTCGAGGCGAAGAGCCCCCATCCGAACACCCCCAGCAGCGCCACCAGCATCCCGGAGTGCTGCGCCAGGAGCGCCGCCGCCACCGAGATGATCACCGTGCAGATCCGCCCCCAGAGGAGTTCGTTGCCCACCCGCCGTCCCAGGGACACGGGGATGTCGTGCATCATGGCGGCGGCCCCGATGTTCATGAACGAGTTCACCGTGCTCATGATGGCGGCCGCCACCCCCGAGAAGACCAGGGCGGCCAGAATCAGCGGGGTGTATCCCAGGAGGAAGAGGGGCGTGGCGTCGTCGGGGTTCGCCAGCGGTGCCAGCTCGCCCTGCAGCTCCAGCGACTTCACCGCCACCCCGACGCCGAAGTAGAGGAGCATGCTGACGATGAGGGCGGTGGTGGTGAGGAGCGGATACCACCGCAGCTTCAGGGGATCCCGGAGCATGAAGAACTTGTGGACCACATGGGGCTGCCCCAGCGATCCCATCCCGAATACGAAGAAGAAGGAGAGGGCGGCGATGGGGGTCAGGTGACCCCAGGGCCCCAGGAAGCCCGGATCCCCCTGCAGGATGGTGGTGGAGATGCCGCCCAGGCCTCCGCCCGCCTGAAGGGTGAAGAGGAAGACCAGCACCGACGCCACGGCCATGAGCGAGCCCTGGAAGACATCGGTGTAGATCCCCGCCACGATCCCGCCGCCTACGGCGTACGCCATGGTGATCCCCATCCCCAGCCAGATCCCCCACGCCAGACCGATCCCGAAGACGGCATCGATGACCAGACCCAGCGCCAGGATGTTGGTGGCCATGTAGCCGATGACGGCAATGAGGATGGACACGCCGGCAAGCCCCTGGGCCAGGGGGGAGCGGTACCGGGCCCCGATCACATCGGGGAGGGTGAGGGTCCGGCGGATCTCGGCCATGAGCCGCAGCCGTTTCGCCAGCACCCACGCTCCCATGGCGTTGGTGAGGGCCGCCGGAAGGATGATGAACATGGCCCCGAGCCCGATGGAGTAGACGAGCCCCGGCCCTCCGATGAAGGCGAAGCCCGAGAGCGTCGCCGACATGACCGAGAGGGTCAGCGCCACCAGGCCGATCCCCTTCCCTGCCGCGAAGAAGTCCCCGGCGGTGCGGGTCTGTCGGGTGGCCCAGGCCCCGATGGCGGTGACCACCACGAAGTACGCCACCGCCACCCAGACAATGGTTGGCTCCACCACATGGGGGAGTCCCTCCACCTGGGGGAGGATCAGGGCCATCCCTGCGAGAGACCCCGTCATGAGCCGCCCTCCCGTCGGGTCCCATCCGCCGGCGCACGGTCCGTCGCTCCGGGGGAACGCCCCGGAGGCGTTCCCACCGGCGAAGCCAGGGGCATGTCGCCCCGCGCCGCCAACGCCTCGTCCCGGATCCGCTCCAGGTCACCCGGGCCCAACGTCTGCTGGTGGAAGGTGACGGCGTACCCCACCGGAACCAGGAGGAAGGGCAGGAACCCGATGCCGTAGAGCACGATGGCGGCGCGGGGAGGAAGACCGAACCAGAGGGCTGGATCCGTGGGATCCGCAGGTGGGAGGGCCAGGACCAGACCGAACCCTCCCAGGAGGATCACCAGGACCCCGGCGAAGGGGATCCAGAG